>DASUFX010000576.1:0-7320 GCA_036274355.1 Kofleriaceae bacterium
CTTGCGACCGATGGTCCGCTCTCTGCAACTGAACTCGACAAACTGGACGCCTACTGGCGGGCGTTGAATTATCTGTCGGTCGGCCAAATCTACCTGCTCGACAATCCGCTATTGAAAGAAACGCTTAAGCGCGAGCACATCAAGCCGCGTCTGCTGGGCCATTGGGGTACGTCACCTGGCCTGAACATGCTCTGTACGCATCTCAATCGTGTCATCAAACGTGATGACCTGAACATGATCTACATCATCGGCCCGGGTCACGGCGGGCCGTCGCTGGTGGCGCATGCCTACCTGGAGGGGACATACAGCGAGTACTACCCGAATGTCAGCCAGGACGCCGAGGGGATGCGGCGGCTGTTCAAGCAGTTCAGCTTCCCGGGCGGCATTCCGAGTCACGTCGCACCGGAGACTCCCGGATCGATCCACGAAGGTGGCGAGCTTGGTTACGCGCTGTCACACGCGTACGGCGCTGCTTTCGACAATCCCGATCTGATCGTCGCGTGTGTGGTCGGCGACGGCGAAGCCGAAACCGGTCCACTCGCGACCGCGTGGCACGGCAACAAGTTCCTCAACCCGCAACGCGACGGCGCCGTCCTGCCGATCCTCCACCTCAACGGGTACAAGATCGCGAACCCCTGCTACCTCGCTCGCATCCCGAAAGACGAGCTCACGAAGCTCATGGAGGGTCTCGGGTACAAGCCGTACTTCGTCGAGGGCGACGATCCTGCGCTCGTTCATCCGCTGATGGCGGAGACGCTCGAGAAGATCGTGGCCGACATTCGCGACATCTGGCGCGACGCGCGCGAGCGCGGCAAGGTCAAGCGCCCGTACTGGCCGATGATCGTGCTGCGCACGCCGAAAGGCTGGACGTGTCCGCACGAGATCGACGGCAAGCTCACCGAGGGCTACTGGCGCAGTCACCAGGTCCCGATGGGCGATATGGACAAGGCCGAGCACATCCAGGTGCTCGAGCGCTGGATGAAGAGCTACCGTCCCGACGAGCTCTTCGACGCGAAAGGGCGCCTGCGCCACGAGCTCGTCGTCGGCGCGATGCCCCATGGCGACAAGCGAATGAGCGCGAACCCGCACGCGAACGGCGGCATGATCCTGCGCGACCTGCGGTTGCCCGACTTCCGCGACTACGCGATCGAGGTCACCTCGCCGGGTGGCGTGATGGGCGAGTCGACGCGGCGACAAGGCCGCTACCTGCGCGACGTGATGAAGATGAACCTCGCGTCGCAGAACCTCCGGCTCTTCAGTCCCGACGAGAACAACTCGAATCGCTGGGGCGACGTGCTCGAGGTGACGAATCGTTGCTACATGGCGGAGATCTACCCCGAGGACGATCACCTCTCACCCGACGGGCGCGTGATGGAGGTGCTGTCCGAGCACCAGTGCCAGGGTTGGCTCGAAGGTTATCTGCTCACGGGACGCCACGGCTTCATGAGCTCGTACGAGGCGTTCATCCACATCGTCGATTCGATGTTCAACCAGCACGCGAAGTGGCTGAAGGCCTGCAAACACATCCCGTGGCGGCGGCCGATCGGGTCGCTCAACTACTTGCTGAGCTCGCACGTCTGGCGTCAGGACCACAACGGGTACAGCCATCAAGATCCAGGCTTCCTCGACCTCGTCGCGAACAAAGGCTCCGATCTGGTCCGCATCTATCTGCCGCCGGATGCGAACACGCTGCTCGTCATTACCGACGAGATCATGCGCAGCCGGGACATGGTCAACGTGATCGTCGCCGGCAAGCAGCCGCAGCCACAGTGGCTGACGATGGATCAAGCGATCAAGCATTGTTACTCGGGCATCGGCATCTGGGACTGGGCGAGCAATGACTTCAACGACCAGCCCGATGTCGTGATGGCGTGCTGCGGCGACGTGCCGACGCTCGAGACGCTCGCGGCGGTCTCACTCGCGCGCCGTCATCTACCGAATCTCAAGATCCGTGTCGTCAACGTCGTCGACCTGTTGCGTCTGCAGTCCAACCAGGAACACCCGCACGGTATGTCCGATCACGAGTTCGACGCGCTGTTCACGAAAGACAAGCCCGTCATCTTTGCGTTCCATGGCTATCCGTCGCTGATCCATCAGCTGATCTATCGCCGCTCGAACCACGCGAACTTCCACGTCCACGGCTTCGCGGAGCAAGGCACCACCACGACACCGTTCGACATGGTCGTGCTCAACGAGCTCGATCGCTTCCACTTGGCGCTCGACGTGATCGATCGCCTCCCGCAGCTCGGACCGCGCGCCGCGTACTTCCGGCAAGCAATCCGCGACCGCCTGCTCGACCACAAGCAGTACATCGAGCGCTACGGCGAAGACCAGCCGGAGATCGCTGGCTGGCGGTGGGACGTGAGCCAACCAGCCGCAGGCCGCACGAACGGACGGCCGCCGACACGACCGGTCGCGACGTCGACAGAAGGCGACAACATCTAACGCGGAGCTCGCCGTGAGAATCCTGCTCCTCAACGCGGGCTCTAGCAGCTTGAAGTGCTCGCTGATGGAGTCCACGGATCGCACCGTGGTCGCGCGCGCCACCGCGGACTGGGCAGGCTCGGTCACCCGGTACGAACGCGTTGGCCCCGGTGACGAGCGCGTATCCGAGGCAGTGCCGCTGCGTGGTCACGGCGATGCCGTGCGCTACGCGCTCGACGATCTCGCGACGAAGGCGCCGACCAGCGAGCGACCGTTCGCAGTCGGCCACCGAATCGTGCACGGCGGCGATCTCAACACGACCGTGCGCATCACGCCGGCCGTGCGTTCTCGGATCAGCGCACTCGCGGATCTAGCACCGCTCCACAATCCACCCGGCCTCGACACGCTCGCCACCGCCGAAGCGGTGCTGCCACGTGTGCCGCATGTGGCGGTGTTCGACACCGCGTTCCACGCGACGTTGCCCGCCGCGGCGTACACGTATCCATTGCCACAGGCGTGGTCGACCGACTGGCGGATCCGGCGCTACGGGTTTCACGGCCTCAGCCATTCCTATGCAACCGCGCGCGCGGCGGAGCTGCTCGATCGACCGCCGAACGAGCTGCGACTCATCACCTGTCATCTCGGCGCCGGTTGTTCGGCGACTGCCGTGCTGCACGGGCGATCGATCGACACGACGATGGGCTTCACGCCGCTCGACGGTTTGATGATGGCGACGCGCTGCGGCTCGCTCGACCCCGGAATCCTCACGCACGTGCAGCTGCATCACGGCATGTCGGCGCGAGAGCTCGAAGCGACGCTCAACCAGCGCTCCGGTCTGCTCGGCGTATCGGGAATCTCGGCCGACATGCGCGAAGTGCTCGCGGCACGGCGTGCGAACCACGAACGAGCTCGACTCGCGGTCGACGTCTATGTCCACCGTGTGCGGCAAGCGATCGGCGCGCTGGCCGTGACGCTCGGCGGCGTCGATGCGCTCGTGTTCACCGCTGGCGTCGGGGAGAACTCCGCGGAGATTCGAATGTTGGTCTGTCAGCGTCTCGAGTGCCTCGGCCTCGAGATCGACACCGACGCGAACGCACGCTGCCAACCAGATGCCGACATCGCGCGGCAGGATTCGCGTGCGCGCATTCTCGTGATCGCCGCGCGCGAGGACCTCGCGATGCTCTCGGAAGTCGTCGCCGCGATCGAGACATGAAACGGAGTGAGTCATGGAAGCACTGAGCCCACGCGTAACAAACCTCGGCCACACCGCGCTCGCGCTCGTCTCCCACGGCAAGGGCATCCTCGCCGCCGACGAGACCGTCTCGACGCTGACGAAGCGTTTCGACGCGCTGAAAATCCACTCGACACCGGACAGCCGGCGCGACTACCGCGAGATGTTGCTAACGACACCCGGCATCGAGCAGTTCATCGGCGGCGTGATCATGCACGACGAGACGATTCACCAGAACAGCAGCGACGGCACGCCGCTCGTCGACCTGTGCGACGAGCGCGGCTTGCTCGTGGGCATCAAGGTCGACGCAGGCGCAAAGATGCTCGCCGGTAGCGAGCAGGAGCTGGTCACCGAGGGCCTCGACGGCCTGCGCAAGCGGCTGCAGGACTACCGGCGCATCGGCGCTCGCTTCGCGAAATGGCGCGCCGTGATCGTCGTTGGCGATGCGCTGCCGACACTCGGCTGCGTACGCGGCAATGCCGATGCGCTCGCGCGCTACGCGGCGCTATGTCAGGAGCAAGAGCTCGTGCCGATCGTCGAGCCCGAGGTGCTGATGGACGGACCGCACACGATCGAGCGCTGCGAAGAGGTCACCTCCACCGTGCTGCATGCGGTGTTCGACGCGCTCTTCGCACATGGCGTCGCGCTCGAGGGAATCATCCTCAAGCCGAACATGGTGATCTCGGGTGACGAGTGCGAACAGCAAGCCGACGTCGCGACCGTGGCCGCGGCGACGTTGCGCACGCTGCGCCGGCACGCACCGGCGGCAGTTCCCGGCATCGCATTCTTGTCTGGCGGCCAACGCGACGTGCTCGCGACGCGTCACCTCGATGCGATGAATCGCGCGAGCGGTCCCAAGCCGTGGAAACTGAGCTTCTCCTACGGCCGCGCGTTGCAAGACGCCGCGTTGATCACATGGCGTGGCCGCCACGACCACGTCGAAGCTGCGCAACGCGCGTTCTATCACCGCGCCCGCTGCAACAGCCTGTCGGCGCGCGGCGTGTACAGCGAGCACGAGGAGCAATTCGCCGGCGAGCGCCACATCGAATCGCCGCAGCCACATCGCTGACCCACAGGGAGACTCGACATGCAGAACGGACGTTCAAAGCTCGGCACGCCGATCTCCGTGGTGTTGACCGATGTCGATGGCACGCTGCTCACGCACGACAAGATCCTGACCGAGCGTGCGCGCTCTGCTGTCCAGCGGCTTCACGACAAAGGCATCATGTTCACGATCACGAGCGGGCGGCCGCCGTTTGGCATGCGCCACCTCGTCGATCCGCTCGGGCTGACGCTGCCAATGGCGGCGTTCAACGGCGGCGCGATCGTGACACCGGATCTGTCGGTGCTCGACGTGCGCGGACTCCCCGAGTACCTCGTGCCCGCGCTCATCGACATGGTGCTGTCGCACGGGCTCGACGTGTGGCTGTTCCGCACGCGCGACTGGATCGTGCGAGACCCGAAGGCACCGCGTGTCGACCGCGAGACGTTCAACATCCAGACGCCGCCAGTCGTCGTGTCGAAGTTCGATGACGTGTTGATCGATGTCGTCAAGATCGTCGGCACGAGTACGAATCGCGCGAGCGTCGTCGCGTGCGAGGCTGCGATCGAGAAGGCGTTCGGCACGCAAGTGTTTGCGGCGCGCACGAACGACATGTCGCTCGACATCACGCATCCACAAGCGAACAAGGGCGTCGTGATCGAGCGACTCGGCCGCCTTCTCAAGATCCCGCTCGAGCGCATCGCCGCGCTCGGCGATCAGGCGAACGACCTCGCGATGCTCGAGCGTGCTGGTCTCAGCATCGCGATGGGCAACGCGCCCGACGAGCTCAAGAGCAAAGCGCGCATCGTCACGACCTCGCACGCCGATGAAGGCTTCGCGAACGCGATCGAGCAATACATCCTGCCGCGCGCCGAACCGTTCGGCGGCCCGAGCGTGCGCCCCACCGCGTGGCTGCATCGGCTCGGTCAGAGCTTGTGGCTCGACAACATCACGCGCGACTGGCTCGTCAACGGCACGCTCGCACGCGCGATCGAAGAGCTTTCGCTCACGGGGCTCACCTCGAACCCGACGATCTACGAGCATGCGCTCAAGAAGAGCTCGGCGTACGACGCCGCGTTCGCCGAGCTCGCGCGTCAGGGTGCATCGAGCGAAGATCTGTTCTTCGAGCTCGCGATCGAGGATCTCAAGCAAGCCGCGGATATGTTCCGTCCGATCTGGGATCGCAGCGACGGCGTCGACGGCTGGGTTTCACTCGAGGTGTCACCGCTGCTCGCGAAGGATCCTGTCGGCACGCTCGCGGCTGCGAAGGCGCTGTTCACGAAGGCTGGCCGCCCCAATCTCATGATCAAGATCCCCGGCACGCGCGAGGGTCTGATCGCCGTCGAGGAAGCAATCTTTCTAGGCATCCCGATCAACGTCACGCTGCTGTTCTCGCGCGAGCACTACCTGGCTGCCGCGGAAGCGTTCGTGCGCGGCATCGAGCGCCGGATCGAGGCCGGGCTCAAGGCAGAAGTCGCATCCGTCGCGTCGGTATTCGTCAGTCGCTGGGACAATGCGGTCGTCGGCAAAGTCCCCGAGGAGCTGCGCAACACGCTCGGCATCGCGATGGCACAACGCACGTACAAGGCGTATCGCAGCTTGCTTGCGTCGCCGCGCTTCCAGCGGATCTACAACGCCGGCGCACGCCCGCAGCGGCTGTTGTGGGCGAGTACGGGCACGAAGGATCCGAAAGCGTCCGACGTTCTTTACGTCAGCGCGCTGACCGCGCAGTTCACGGTCATCACGATGCCCGAGGCCACGCTGAAGGCTGTCGCCGATCACGGCAAAATCGTGACGCTGATGCGCGCCGACGGCGGCATGTGCGAGCAGCAACTCGCCAAGCTCAAGGCAGCCGGCGTCGATCTCTACGGACTCGCCGAACAGCTACAGATCGAGGGCACGCAGTCGTTCGAGAAATCGTGGAACCAGCTGATGTCGTTCATCGCGACAAAGGCTGCACCGCTGCAAAAGCCGCCACCGCGCGCGACTCGCTAGTGGCGCGGAGGTAGTGCCCTACTCTGTTCCTTCCGGCGGGTTGACGACGACGTACGTGACGTCGTCACCCTGGTACTGCGGCGCGTAGTAGGTGCTACCGCAGTGGTAATACGGCGAGCCGTAGCTGTAGACCGTGGCGCAGCTCGGCGGCAGCGAGTACGCGACCGAACCGATCGCCGCAGCGGTCAGGCCGGCTGCGGTGCCGGCCACGACACCCGCGCCGACGCCATAGCCCCAACCACCGCCATAGTAACCACCGTGGTAGTGGCCATAGTCGCCGTTGACGTTGACGTCACGATTCACGTTGGCGTTGACGTTATTGATGTTGCGATTGCTGTTGAGCTGGTTCTGGTTGAGATTTGCTTGCCGGTTGCCTTGGGCCGCAGTTCCCTGACGGGCTTGCGTGCCACCCGCACCTTGCGTACGCGTTGCTGTGCCTTGGCCACGCGCCGCTGCGCCTTGGCCTGTCGTTCCCGCTTGGCGCTGACCCGCTTGTCCGCGTTGCGCAGTACCTGCGGTTCCGGGTTGGCGCTGTGCAGTGCCGGCTTGTCCGCGTTGCGCAGTACCAGCTTGCCGCTGTGCAGTGCCGGCTTGTCCGCGTGCAGCTCCTGTTTGTCCTGCTTGCGGG
>DASUFX010000577.1:0-14344 GCA_036274355.1 Kofleriaceae bacterium
GCCCTGATGATCGTTGCCGTCGAGACCGTCGGCCTCCTCGCGTATGCCGGCGCGCCGGAGCCGCAGGCGTCGGCGTCGGTAGGCAACGCGCAGAGTTGGTCCGACGCGCAGGTCCGCCCGATCAAAGTTCGCTGCCGCCGCTGACCGCGCGCTACCCGTAGCGCCTCGCTGGTGCCTGCAATCGGCTCGTCGAGCCGCTGTCTTCTCGGCATGCGGGTCGACTCATCCATCATCACGTCACTGTCCGAGCTGCGCGCCATCGAACAGCAACGCATCGCCGACGAGCGCGCGGCCGTCGATCGAGAGCGCGCTGCGCAGGTCGAAGCGAAGCGCGCCGCCGAGCAGGCGATTCGCGACGCCGAAGAGAAGAAGCTCCGGGAGGAGCGCGAGGCGCTGATGCGCATCGAGCAGGCGCGTGTCGATGCCGAACGCGAAGCGCGCATGCGCGTCGAGTCGGCAGAGGCGGCGGAGCGCATGCGACTGCAGGCGGCGCTCGAGCAGCAACGGATGCAGGAAGAGAGCGAGCTGCGCCGCGCGGAGATCGCGAAGAAGCGGCCGACGTGGATGCTCGCGGTGACGGGCCTCGCGCTGGTCGCGACGCTCGGCTTCGGGTACTTCGCGTACGAGCGCAACGAGGCGCGCCAAGAAGCTGAGCGGGCCAAGATTGCCGCCGATAACGACAAGCGAGAAGCCCAAGACGACGCCGCCCAGTCGCGCGCGGAGCTCGACAAGCTCACGCTTCAGATGGAAGAGCTCGACAAGCAGGTGGAGCAGGCGCAAAAAGTGCTGCTCGCCGCGCAGACCAAGGCAGACCGCGAGGCTGCGGGTCGCGCCATCGCCGAAGCGAATCGTCAGCGCGCTGAGATCAAGAAGCAGCAAGATGCGATCAAGCTGAAGGAATGGAAGAAGAAGCGAAACGAGAAGTTCGTCGTTAGCGAGGAATGCAAACGGAACCCACTCGCGCCTGGCTGTCTGGGCGACTCGAAGTAGCCGCCATCGACCGACCGAGTGGATGGGGACAGTTGACCGGAGACAACTGACCCGACGACGACGCGCGCAGCGACGTGTAGATTGGTTTGCAGATGCGTGGGCCCATCGTCGTCGCGATTGCGATCTCGATCTTCGTTCCGAACTGCCAATGCGGAAAAGACAACGGCGCGACGACACCGGACGCGGCGTTCGTCTGCAATCCGTCGTGCGAAGGCGACCTCGTGTGTCGTTACGACGTGTGCGTTCCACCGCCGACGCCGTGCACGACGAACGCAGAGTGCCCCGGCGATGAGTACTGTGACGTCTCGCGGATGGAGTGCTTGCCGTGGGGCGTCGGTCCCGGCGGCGGCAGCGATCCCGAGTGCAAGCGCGATCCGGTTCCTGGCGTGTTCTTCCCAGGTGCGCAGTGCGACTGGACCGCGCCGGCCGCGAATGATTTTCCGGGGCACGTGAACGTGCTCGCGACGCCCGTCGTCGCGACGTTCTATTCGCAAGGCGAGCTCGCGTCGCCGTCGATCGTGTTCACGTCCTACAACGGCGCCGACGGTAGCGCAGATGCGTGTCAGAGCGCGACACCAGCGACGTACTACGGCGTCGTGCGCATCATCGATGGCCGCACGTGCATGCCGCAGGCGACCATCTCGTCGCCAACCGTCGTCGCGTCCGCGTCGCTCGCGGTAGCCGACCTCGGTGGCGCCGATGCAACGCCCGAGATCGTCGCGGCGCGCAGCGACGGCGGGCTCGTGGCGTGGACGCTCGGGCCGACCGGGTGGGGCGTGCTGTGGCAGACCACCTCGACGTTTGCGGATACCAATTGCGACTGGGCCGGTCCGTCGATCCACGACCTCGACGACGACGGCATCCCCGAGGTGCTGTTCTACGGCAACGTGTATGACGGTCGTACGGGCGCGGCGCTCGACGAGACCCTCGGCACGACCGTCGACAATATCTCGGATGGCTACATTCCGGTCGCGGCGGACATCGACGGCGACGGCAACGTCGAGCTCATCACTGGCAAGATGATCTACGTCTGGAACAAGGCGACGAAGAAATGGGACACCGAGTACCCGCTCACGAACGGCAGCGGTAATGGCTTCGTCGCGGTCGCCGACTTCGGCACGTACCCGGCGAACGGCGCTGACGACCGCGGCACGCTCGACGGCATCGCCGAGGTCGCGCTGATCTACAACAGCGTCGCGACCGTGCTCACGCGTGACAATCGCGTCGTGTTCACTGCGTCGCTGCAGGGCGCGTCGCCCGGACGCGGCGGCGCACCGACGATCGCCGACTTCGACGGTGACGGCCGCGTCGAGTTCGCGAGCGCTGGCGCGATCACGTACAACGTGTTCGATCCGGACTGCATCGGTGCGACGCCCGATCCGCAGTACTGCAAGCAGCGAATCGCGCCGGGTGTGCTGTGGACGCAGCCATCGCAAGACGGCTCGTCGAACATGACCGGTTCGTCGGTGTTCGACTTCGACGGCGACGGTCGCGCCGAGGTCGTCTACGGCGACGAGTGCTTCACGCGCGTGTACGACGGGGTGACGGGCACGGTGCTGTACTCGCGGTATCGCACGTCGTGCACCTGGTACGAGAACCCGGTGATCGCCGACGTCGACGCCGATTTCAACGCCGAGATCGTGAGCACGTCGAACGTCAACTGCCCGACGGTGACGTGCCCGACGGTGGACCCGATCTTCGACGGCGTGCGGTGCCTCGATGATTCAGATTGCCCGAGTGCCACGAAGTGCGGGCGCGACCAAGCGAGCGATCCGCTCGGCCGCTGCCGCTGCTCGATCGACGCCGACTGCGGCGGCGATGGCTTCGTGTGCTTGCCGTCGATCGCGCCATCGACGGCGGGCAACGTGTGCCGCGCGTCGCATCCGGGCACGCGCCTTACCGGCATTCGCGTGCTCGCCGATGGCATCGACCGCTGGGTGAACACGCGGACGGTGTGGAACCAGCACGCGTACAGCGTCACGAACATCGACGAGTACGGCAAGGTGCCGCGCACGAGTCAGTGGGCAGCCAACTGGAAACAACCCGGGCTCAACAACTACCGGCAGAACTCGCCGGGCGACGGCCAGACCGCCGGCGCGATTCCAGACCTCACGGTGAAGCAGGCCAAGGTCACGTGCGAGACAAGCGGGCCGGTGATCACCGTCGAGGTTTGCAACCGCGGCACCGAGCCGGTCGCGCCTGGTCTGCCGGTCGCTGTCTACTCCGACGGTCCGCCGAAGGAGCTGCGCTGCCAGACGACGACGATGCAGCGAATCAATCCGGGATTCTGCGCGACCGTATCGTGCGTGTGGACTGGCGGTGGCGGGGCGGGGACGGTCGTCGTCGACGATCGTGGAGACGCGACCGGCATCGCGTCGGAATGTCGCGAGGACAACAACGTCTTTGCGGTCAGCGTGACCTGCCCCTGAGAGTTTCACCGACGCGAAAAGTCGGGCACGAGGCGGCAACAAACTCGCGGTGAGCAACCGCCCGCGCTGCGTTACGCTCTCTTCCTCGATGCGGGGGCTCGTCGTCGTCGTCGCTGTGCTTCTGTTGCCGTCCGTCAGCGCGCGCGCCGACGACGACCTTCGCGTCACTGCCGAGCCATCGCCGCCGAGCAAGCATCTCGTGTACGTCGAGCTGCTCGGCAAGGGCGGCCTCTACGGCGTCGGCTACGAGTACGCGATCACGGACTGGCTTGGCTTCGGTGGTGCCGCCTCGTACGCCGACATTCGCGACGAGCAGGTCATCACCGTCTCGCCCTACCTGCACTTCACCGTGCTCGCGAGCGAGCGCCATGCATTGTTCACCGAAGTCGGCGGCATCCTCGCGCACTCGCACGTGCCATCGCCGGTGATGAACTGGGACGGCGTCAGCGACACAGGCGGTGGCGGCTATCTCTCGGTCGGTTGGGAGTATCGACGCAGGCACGTCGTGCTGCGCACGAGCGGCTCGGTCGTGGCAGGCGAGGGCGGCGTCGCGCCGATGGTCGGATTCGCGATCGGAGCGCGTCCTTGAACGTAGGCGGCGGGCGCGCTGCGGTGGCGTTGCTCGCGCTCGCCGCGTGTACCGACATCGCCGACGACGGGACGCCGTGGCAGGACGCCGCCGAGGTTGTCGGGACCGAAGTCGGGCCAGCGCCGACGCTGCGCGCGGCGAGCGGTTGCACGCTACGCATCGCGTCCTGGAACGTGCACTTCCTCCCCGATCCGCAGGATTTGCTCGCGCACCTGCGCGCGTCACGCGAGATCGCGAACGCCGACGTGATCCTGTTGCAAGAGACGTCGACGTGGCCAGGTGACGAACGATCGCGCACCGCTGGGCTCGCCGATCAGCTCGCGATGACGTGGGCGCATACGCCGGTCGTCGAGCTCCCGAATGGCGTGTATCAGGGCAACGGCATCCTGAGCCGCTTTCCGCTCGAGCGCGTGGCGGTGAAGCGTTTGCCGTATATCGCGCGGCCGGCGTTCGACCAGGCGCGTACTGCGCTCGCGGCGGATATCGTGGTCGGCGATCAGCGCGTGCGCGTCGTCAGCGTGCACCTCGACGTTCGCGTCCAGATCACCGATGCGATCCGCCAGCTCGATCCGGCGGTGACCGACCTCGACGAGCGCGCTGTCGTCGGTGGCGACTTCAACACGGCGCCCTGGCAGTGGGTCGATGGCGTCGTACCGCTGACGAGCACCGAAGCGGTCGTCGGCATGAAGCAGGCCGCGATCCTCGACGACTACATGGCGTCGCGCAGATATCAGAGCGCGATCTCGCCGGACACGAACACGTTCACGCTACCCGGCTTCGGCATGCGGCTCGACAACGTGTATCCGCGCGCGATACCGCTGCTCGATGCCGGCGTCGAGCATGTCGGCGGCTCGGACCACTGGCCGATCTACGCCGACGTCGACCTCTGCAACTAAGCAGGCGGCGGTGTGCTCGGCGTGAATGCCGCGCCGTCTTTTTCCTTGAGCGCCATGCCCGTCAGCACCGCGACGCCGAGGAGGCCACCGACGGTGAGCCACAAACCGAATCTGGATCCAGCGTCGACTTTGGTCTCCTTCATCATCTGACTACCGGCGTTCTTACTACTGAGCTCGGCACTGATCTTTTTGTCGAGGTCACCGCCGACCTTCATGTAGAGGCCGGCGAGCGCGCCGATACATGCGAGCGACAGCGCGAGCGCGCCGATCATCGCGCCGCGGCTGCGCACCCACGACAGGCCGGCGACGAGCAACGCGAGTCCGAGTGCGACGATTGCGAGTGGTTCGCGATCGACGTTCTCGACCTTGATGTCGCCCCCCATGTCACCGCCGCCCATGCCCTTCTCTTGCTTCTGCTCCTCCGCCTCGACGGCCATGCCGCCGGGCTTGCAGCCACCGACCATGTCGGCGCCCGAGAAGTGGACGAACTCCATGCCTTCGCAGGACACGCCGAAGAACGGCAGGAAGAAACACGCGATCGTGACGCCCGTGATGAAACGTCCGAACTTGAACCAAATCTCTCGTTTGGACTTCTTCGGCTTTTGTTCCGGCATATTGCGCGAGCGTATCAACGGTCAGTAAAGAAGTGTGTAACGACAAGCCAAGACCGCCCTGGATTGCCATGATGGTTGTGTGAAGGCTCTCCTGTGTGCCTGCCTCTTCGTGGTCGCCTGCAAGGGCGAAAGCTCCAAGTCCTCGTCGGGTGAGAGCAAGCCGACCGAGCAAGCGACGAAGGTCGAGCGCAGCCGGCCACGTCCCTCGCTCCCGGGCTCTCCGAATACGCCCGATGATCAGCGCCGCCGGCCGCGGTTGCCGGACGAGGCGGAGCCGCGCGACTGGAGCGATCCAGCCGTGCGCGAGGAGATGCGCGCGAAGATGGAGGAGCGTCGCAAGGCGCGCGAGGCGGCGCTCGATACGAACCACGACGGCGTGGTTAGCCCCGAGGAACACCAGGCTCGACTCAAGCCGATGATCGAGCGCTTCGATCAGAATGGCGATGGCAAGCTGACGCCCGAGGAGCTCGCCAGCTCGGACCGCCGCATGGGCTTCGACGATCCTGCTGCGCTCGACACCGATCACAACGGCGAGATTTCGCTCTCCGAGCTCGACGCCGCGGTCACGCAGCGTCGCGAAGAGATGCGCGCGCGTTGGCGTGGCCGCAATGGCGGCAGTGCGCAGGGCGTCGGCGAGTAGGCTATCGCGCGCCGAGACTCAGGGTTGGTTGCCGGTCAGGCTCGGCAGCTCTTCGAGATTCGGCACCAAGATGATCTCGATGCGACGGTTCTGCTCGCGGTTCTTGTCGGTGTCGTTCGCCGCCACCGGATCGAACTCGCCGTAGCCCGATGCCGCGAGGCTCTTCGCCGGAAAGCCTTCCTTGATCATGTACTGCACGACGCTGTTCGCGCGCGCCGTCGACAGGTACCAGTTGTTCGGGAACTGGGCGGTCTTGATCGGTTGGTTGTCGGTATGACCCGCGACGATGAAGCGGCGGTCCTTGAACTCCATCAGGACCTTCACGACGTCGGCGATCGCGGTCTGGCCGCCCTTCGACAGATCCGCCGAGCCGCTCGGGAACAAGATTCCCGACGGCAGCTTCAACGTCATCTGGCCGTTGCGGAATACGACCTGCAACTTGCCGGTGTCGACGAGAGCACGGAACTTGTCCTGCAGCGCCTTGTACGCGGAGATGCGCTTCTCGGCTGCTTCCTTCTGGCGGCGCAGCTCGGCCAGCTCCGCGAGCGTCGCTTCCTTCTCGCCACGTACTTTGCCGAGCTCCGCTTCCTTTGTCTTCGTCGTCTCGTCGAGGACGCCGAGCTGCGCCTGCAGCTCCTTGATCTTCTCCGACAGCGTCTGCTCGGTCTCGGCGAGCTTCTTCTGAGTGTCGGCGAGCTCGGTTTTGAGCCGGTTGTTCTCGTCGACAGCCTTCTGATAGGTCGACTTTTTTACGCAGCCCGCAGCGAGCAGCGCGGCGATCAGTACGAGTGTACGCATCACGCTGGACGATATAGGATGCGCGACGGTCGATGAAGCCCGAAGCAACGGAAGATCCCGAAGCCGTATGGCTTCGTGACGTCTATCAGCCGAACGCGACGAACCTGACCGTTCGCGCCGTGATCGGCGGGATGTTGATCGGCTGTGTCATGTGCGTGTCGAACATCTACGTCTTCTTCAAGACGGGCTGGAGCATGGGCGTCACGATCACGGCGTGCATCCTCGCGTTCTCGGTGTTCGGGCTGGTGCGGTCGATCGGCGGCAAGCGCGTTCGCGAGCTCGGCATGCTCGAGAACAACGCGCTCACGACCGTCGCGTCGGGGGCCGGCTACATGACCGGCGGTGGCAACATGGCCGCGTGGGGCGCGCTACTGATGGTCACGGCCGTGCGCCCACCGCAGGTACCGATGGTGCTGTGGTTCGCGGTCATCGCGTCGCTCGGCGTGTTCGCGGCGATTCCGATCAAGCGCCAGCTGATCAACAAAGAGGGCCTCGCGTTTCCGACCGGCACGGCGACTGCCGAGACGCTGCGGTCGATTCACGGCGAGAACCTGGTGCCAGCGGGCGAGCCGGTGCCGCGTGCACAGGTGGGCCGCCTCCCAGCAGAAACCAAAACGCCGAGCGCTGCCAAGGCACTCGCGCTCGCTGCCGCGTTCGGCGCAGCCGTCGGTGCGATTCGCGACATCGCAAAGTGGGTCAAGCCGGCCTACAGTCTGCCGTACACGATCAGTGGCCATCCACTCGTGCAATGGACACTCGCGCTGAAGACGGAAGTCATTCTGCTCGGCGCCGGCGCGCTGATGAGCTTCCGCACCGGCTGGTCTGTGCTGCTCGGCGGCTTGCTCACCTACGGCGTGATGGGGCCCTCGCTGCTCGAGCAGCATCTGATCAAGGGCGTCAGCTACAAGGCGATCGTCGAGTGGACGGTGTGGCCTGGTGCCGCGATCCTCGTCGGTGCGGGCCTCACGTCGTTCGCGCTCGACTACAAGAGCCTTGGCCGCGCGTTCACCGGCCTCAGTCAGATCGTACGTGGGCGTCGCGAGCGCGCCGAGCAGGGCATCTCCGCGGTCGAGGCGCCGGAGTGGTGGTTCCCCGCCGGCTTCATGGCGCTCACGCCGATCATCGTGTTCCTGATGGCGTACCTGTTCCAGATTCCGATCTGGGCTGCGATCCTCGCGGTGCCGCTCGCGGTGCTGATGGGCTTCATCGCGGCGCGCGTCACCGGCGAGACCGACGTCACGCCGACGAAGGCGCTCGGCCCGGTCACCCAGATGATGTACGGCGCGGTCACGCCCGGGAATCTGTCGGGCAACATCATGGCGGCCAACGTCACGGGCGGTGTCGGTTTGCATGCTGCCGATCTGCTGACGACACTCAAGACCGGCTGGCTGCTCGGCGCCAAGCCGCGTCACCAGCTCTACGCGCAGCTGTTCGGTGTGCTCGCCGGCGCGTTCATCGTGGTGCCGGCGTTCAACCTGATCATTCCCGACCCGGCGATGCTCGGCACCGACGACTGGCCGGCACCGTCATGCCTGATCTGGGCCGGCGTGTCGAAGGCGTTTGCCGGGGGCATCGATAACCTCGGCCACGAGGCGCGCGTCGCGATCGCAGTCGGGCTCAGCCTCGGCGTCGGCCTCGCGCTACTCGAGAAGCTCGCACCGAAGCGCATGCGGGCGTTCGTGCCATCGCCGTACGGCCTCGGCATCGCGATGGTGGTGCCGGGCAGCAACTGCATCTCGATGTTCCTCGGCGCTGCGATCGCAGAGGTGTTCCGCCGCCGCAAGCGCGAGTCGATCATCGTGCCGGTCGCGTCGGGGCTTATCGCAGGCGAGAGTCTGATGGGCGTCCTGGTGGCACTCCTTGTCGCGGGCGGTGTGTTGTGACACTACGTGCCGTGCCATGCGTCGGCTGATCGCGCTCCTCGTCACGCTCGGCGCGTGCAAGCACGCACGTGCACCGGAAGGGCCTGATCCGCATTCCTTCGCGCAGCCGCAACAGGTCGCCGTCCGCCACCTCGCGCTCGATCTCGCGGTCAGCTTCGAGCAGCGCACGCTCGCCGGCACTGCGACGCTGTCGCTCACCCGCACCGATCGCAAGGCGCCACTCGTGCTCGACGGCGATGGCCTCGCCATCGAAGCCGTGGCCGATTGCGCAGGCAAGCCGCTGACGTTCACCGTCGGCACGCACACGTCGATGGGCGAGCCGATCCGCGTCGAGCTCGGGACAGCCGACTGCGTCGCGATTCGCTATCACACGAAACCCGATGCGAGCGCGCTGCTCTGGGTCGAACCGAGCGGCACCGCGGGCGGCAAGCAGCCGATGCTGTTCACGCAGTCGCAGGCGACGCGCGCGCGCAGCTGGATCCCGCTGCAAGACTCGCCCGGCGTACGCTTCACGTACGAGGCGACGATCCATCCACCGGCTGGGCTGTGGGCGCTGATGAGCACGCCGAACCCGCAGGCATCGCCCGCCGATGGCGTGTGGCGCTTCCGACAGGAGCACCCGATCCCGTCGTACCTGATGGCACTCGCGGTTGGTGATTTCGCGTTTCGCTCCACCGGACCGCGCAGTGGCGTGTACGCCGAACCGTCGGTGGTCGAGGGTGCGGCGTGGGAGTTTGCCGAAGTCGAAGCGATGATCGACGCCGCCGAGAAGCTGTACGGCCCGTATCGCTGGGGGCGCTACGACATGCTCGTGCTGCCTCCGAGCTTCCCGTTCGGTGGCATGGAGAATCCGAACCTGACGTTCCTCACGCCGACCGCGATCAGCGGCGATCGTGCGCTGGTCTCGCTGATCGCGCACGAGCTCGCGCACTCGTGGTCGGGCAACCTCGCCACCAACTCGACGTGGAACGACACCTGGCTCAACGAAGGGTTCACGACGTACGTCGAGTACAGGATCATGGAGCAGCTGCGCGGCAGCGAATTTTCCGACGTGCTGTGGTTCCTCGGCCGCAAGGAAGTCGAGCGCGCCGTCGCGAAGTACGGCAGCGGGCCAGCGACGCACCTCGCGCATCACTACGGCCGCGACACCGACGCCGAGGAAATTCCGAGCGGGCTCGCATATGACAAAGGCGCGCTGTTCCTACGGACGCTCGAGCTGGCGTACGGCCGCGCCGCGTTCGACACCTGGCTGCGCGGCTGGTTCGATCGTCACGCATTTCAGGCCGTCGACTCGAAGCAGTTCAGCGCCGAGATCAAGCCGCTCGGCAGCAAGGTCGATATCGCGACGTGGGTCGATGCGGGCGGCTTGCCGGCGGATGCCGCGCCCGCGCCGTCTGCACATGCAGCCGCGATCGAACAGCTCGCGACGAGCGGCGGCGACGTCGACGCGTCGAGCTGGAACACGATGGATTGGGTCGTGTACCTCGGCGCGTTGCCGGAAACGGTGCCGGCCGCACGCCTGCTTGCACTCGACGCGCGCTATCACCTGACTGGCACGAGCAACGCCGAGATCGCGATGCACTGGTTGCCGCTCGTCGTCCGCGCGGATGTTCGCGATGCTGCTCCTGCGGTCGAGGCGTTCCTGTCGAAGGTCGGCCGCGTGCGCATGGTGCGGCCGCTCTACACCGCGATGATGGCGGGTACGGACTTCTGGCACGCGCTCGCAAAGTCGACGTTCGAACGCGCGAAGCCGAAGTACCACCCGATCACCCGCGGCGCGATCACCGACATCGTAAAGTGATCACGGAATCTCGATGCAGCCGCGTTCTTGCCCATCACCCATGAAGTGATTCGGCGCGCCGCCATTGCGATCGAGGATTGGCGTCGCCGTGCCCATGAGTGGTGACGTCGCCGTCGGCGTGAAATCATCCGGCGTCGTGCCCGCGATGTTGGCGACGCCTGGGTCGGCCGGCATGAGCACCGACGGCATGTCGATCATCGCGCTATCGCACGTGCCGCTGCACAGCGAGTTGCTGCTCACGGTTTCGTACGCGATATCGAAGCCGGTGCCGTTGTTATCCGCTTGCAGCGCGGACGGGTTGTTCGCGATGTAGAGGTTGTTGCGCAGCACGATGACGCGTGGACCACTGCGCCGGATCGCCGCCAGCGACGAGCGTCCGTTACGCACGAACGTGTTGTTGAAGATCCACAACCGACCGTTATCCGAGCCGCCGGCGTAGATACCGCTGTATTCCTGGTCGACGATCAGGTTGCCGACGATCCAGAGGTCGCCGCCGCCCTGCGATGCGATGTAGATACCTTCGTCGTCGCGGTCGGTGTGGTTTGGCGAGATCATGACGTTGTCGCTGATCTCGGTGACCTTGGCGGCGACGTAGATGCTGTCCATCACCTGATCGGTCCACGTGTTGCTGACGATGTGGTGTGCGGTGCCGCCGTGCAGCCGCACGGACGCGGCGTAGCAGTTGCGCTCGGCGACGTCGGGATCCTCGAAGCGATTGCGCTCGAGGATCAACGTGCCGCCGTCGACGCGCATCGCACCACCCTCGAGCTGGGCGTTGGAGATGCCGCAATTGTTCGTCGTGAGGTCTTCGTTGCGGTAGTTGAACGCGAAGTTGCGGAACGTGATGCCGGCGACCGCCACCGTGCCGTTGACGATGCGCAACCCGTAGCGGCCTTCCGGGCTCTCCCAACTAGCGGCCAGTGCGAGGGTCACGTCAGCGCTCGTCCCGTCGATCACGACGTCGCTCGTGATCGTCGGGAGCTCCCCGAGGTTGTCATCGAGATCCACGACCGTGCCCGGCGTGAACACGGACGGATCGAACGTGATGATGTCGGGCCCGGGTGCGGTCATCGCCTGTGCGAGCGCTTCGCGAAAGCTGAGCTTCGAGCCCGTATTGCTCTCGTCCTTCTCCGTCGTGACCACGATCGGCCCGTTCACGCCGCCGTACGACAGCGTGAGCGGCGTGGCTGCTGGTGTCGCTGACAGCTTGCTGCCGCTCGTCGTGAACACAGCTGCCGCGTTGACCTGGAGGTCGCTCGCCGTGAGCCACGGCAGCGCATCGACCACGAAGCGGTACGTGGCCTCGGTACCCGGCGCGAGCGTCGTTGGCTGGAGGTCGAACACGCCTTCCCGACGATCCTCGTCACGATGGCGAATCTCTTTGTCGTGACCGCCGAACGTCAGCCGCGCGCCGACGTCCGTGATCTCGGTCGCGAGATCGTTGCGCAGCACCGCCGTGACCTCGAAGCCATACTTGCCCGGGCGCACCTGGGTGACGGTGCTCGTCACCGATGTGAAGTAGACGTTCGGTGTCATCGGCGGGGCATCAACGCCAGCGTCGACTTCCTGCTCGCGGCCATGCGTGAACGAACAGCTCGCAAGCACGATCATCGCGATCGAAGCTGCCCTCACGCGGCTATCGTAACGCGATTTGCCTCGGACCAGCGGCCGGCAAAGCGTTCGTGAGCTGCGCCACTAGCTCAGCAGGGGCAGCCGAAGAACGGTAGCTCCAGGCGAGAGAGCTCCTCGCTATTTGCGCGCACGACCACCGTGTCGAGGCCGAGCCACGGCTTGCCGATCAGCTCGAGCTCGCCGTCGTTGTCGATGTCGACGAGCTGATCGATCTCCCAGAGATCATCGAGCTTGCGCAGCTGGACCGGTGCGAGCGTGCCATCGGTCTCGACGCGGAACAGGCCCCACACGTTGACGGTCGGGTCGCCGCAGCTGTGATCGAGCGAGCCATGGATCGAGACCCAGGTCACACCCGTCGTCGGGTGACGGACTACACGGGTGTCGAAGTTGACGTACTTCTCGTCCCACCAGTTGCCGTGCGCTTCACCGTCCGCGTCGTACTCCGCATAGAACTTCGTGTACTCGGATTGCGTGTCATGCGCCGCCTCCGATGCGATCAGCGCAGCACGGGCGCGGCTCGCAAGCGTCTCGTCCTCGATGGAATCCGGCACGACCACCGCAGGCAGCGCCGCATCGCGTGCAAACGTACCGTCACAATCAGCGAGCTTCGCCGCGAGCACCTTCGCGCCGCTATCGAACACGGTCTTCGCGGTCCACTTCGAAGCTTCGATGCCCGCGTAGCCGGTGTCACCGGTGAGCCGTGCGACGACGGCGAACCCGGTCACCGTCGTGCGGCAGTTGTTGTCGACAATGACGTCGCGGTCCTGCCAGCGCCGATAGCCAATCGGCACGTCGCTATCTCTTACGGTTGCGATCGCGGATTCGACGCCGTCGGCACTGTGGAGGCGCAGCTTGCCATGCTTGGGCATCGCGACATCCCGGCCATCACCGACCTCGGTGAGCCGCATGTACGTCGCGCCGCCCGCAGAAAACACCAGCCCGAGCTCCATGGAGCGCACGGGTTGCGCGATCGCCACCGGCTTCTCGACGATCGGCGTGACCACCGGTTCGACCTTCGGGAGCACGGGCATGCGAAACGTGACACGTCTCGTCTCGTGCGTGTCGCTGCCGAGGCTAACTGCCGCGCCGATGGCGGTGAGGCCGAGCGCGGTAAGCAACATGCGACGCATGTGAGGACGTGCAGGCGTCAGGAGCGCGGGGCGAAGCGGGTCGGTCATCGCGAGCAGTTTGTGCAAGCGGTACGCCGACGAGCAGATCCGAGGCGACGCGCCCACTTGCATAACCGTGGTCGCGACGAGACACGGTGAGTGCGCCTGTGCAGACACGAGGGAATTTCGCGCCCGGCTCACGCGTTCGGGGGGACCGCCTACAGTAGAATGTCGTTCGTGCGTGTTCTGACCACGCTGCTGCTGCTCACGGGGCTGGCGCACGCCGACGTCGGCGTTGTCACGACCGGCGAGCCGATGATGCAGGCGCCCGTGCTGGCGCAAGTGCAAGGCTGGCTTCAACAGCATCAATACGGCCTGGTCGCCGTGCCGCTCGGTGACGCGGCGAACTCCTTCATGGACTGCTTCGTGATGGAGGACATGGGTTGCGCGCAGAAGTCGTTCGAGAAGGACTCGAAGGCGTCGAACCTCATCTACGTGCGGGCGGACCTCATGGCGGGGCAGGCGCGCGACTTCAACCTGATCGCGTACTGGTTCGTCAAAGGCCACGAGCCCGTACTGCAGAAGCGCGAGTGCCACGGCTGCGATGATGCGAAGCTCGGCCCGATCGTCGGTTCGCTGATGACCGATCTCGAGAAGGGTATCTCGTCGACCAAGGGCCACCTCAAGATCACGTCGGTGCTCGGTGGTGTGTCGGTGACGATCGACAATGTCTCGCTCGGCGCGGCGCCGCTCGAGCACGACCTCGATCCAGGCCCGCACGAAATCTCGTTCCTCCATCGCGGCAAGGTGCTCGAGACAAAGCCGCTGAAGATCGAGCCCGGTGCCACCGTCGAGATGGCCGCCCCGACGCTGACGATCGAAGCACCGCCGCCTGCCAAGCAGCGTTCGCGTGCGCTGCCCGTCTCGCTCGCGGTCGTCGGTGCCGCACTCGCCGTCACCGGT
>DASUFX010000578.1:0-5176 GCA_036274355.1 Kofleriaceae bacterium
GAGGAAGCCGGCGTACCGCGCGTCGGGCGCGGCGAACGAGATCGGGGCCACGTACGGCACGGTGCCGTCGACGTCATCCGGGTAGAACCGGCGGTGGTACGTGGCGGTCATGCCGCCCTTGCTGCCGCCCGTCGTGAGGAACTTCCCCTCGTAGATCTTCTTCAGCGCGGTGACGATCTCGTGCTGATCGGCTGCCATCTGGTCGATCGTCAGCTTCGTCCAGTCGGTCGGGGTCGGCCGCGACTCGCCGAAGTAGCGGTGCTCGATCGAGATCTGATTCGCGCCGAGAAGCGCGGTCAGCTCGACGACGCGATCGAGGTAGTAGTCCCAGTACCCCGAGGTGTGGACGACCATCGGGTAGTGCAGCTCGTCATGGTGGAGCAGCGAAACTTCCTGCAGAAACGTCGCGCTGTTCGGGTCGTTGTGATCGACCTTCTGCTCGAAATGAATGACGTAATAGTGATAGCCGGCGCTCTGGGTCGGCATCTCGGTCGCGTCGTGGACGCCGGGCAACTGGCGGAGCGCGAACAGGATCTCGTCCGGGGTCTTTGGCGTGTCGTCGCTGCAGGCCGCCAGCGCGAGCAAAACCACCATCCAGAAGCGCATCAGGCCGAGCTTGCCATGTAGTGGATCGCTGGGGTAGGCATTGCCTCCCATGGCGCTGTCGGTCGGCATTGTAGGCCTCCCCAATGTGGGCAAGAGCACTGTGTTTAACGCGCTCACTGCCGGCAAAGCAGAAGCGGCAAACTATCCGTTCTGCACGATCGACCCGAACGTCGGTGTGGTGCCGGTTCCCGATGCCCGCCTGAAGCGCATCGAGTCCCACATCAAGACGCAGAAGGTGATCCCGGCGATCGTCGAGATCGTCGACATCGCGGGTCTCGTCAAAGGCGCGTCGCAAGGTGAAGGCCTCGGCAACAAGTTCCTCGCAAACATTCGCGAGACGAACGCGGTGCTGATGATGGTGCGCTGCTTCGACGATCCGAACGTCATCCACGTCTCGGGCAGCGTCGATCCGATGCGCGACATCGACATCATCGATCTCGAGCTCGCGCTCGCCGACGTCGAGACCGCCGAGAAGCGCGTCAAGAAGGCGCAAGGCGCGGCGAAGACCGGCAGCAAAGAAGGCAAGATCGAGCTCGCGCTCGCCGAGAAGGTGTTCAATCACCTGCAGGCCGGAAAGGCGGCGCGCTCGCTGCAGCTCAGCGATGACGAGAAGAAGCAGGTCGCGACGTTCGGCCTGCTCACCGCGAAGCCGGTGCTGTACTGCTGCAACGTCGGCGAGGCTGACCTGCCTGCCGGCAACCAGTGGAGCGACGCGGTCAAGGAGCGCGCGAAGAAGGAAGGCGCTGGCGTCGTCATCCTGTGCGGCAAGGTCGAGGCGGAGCTTGCCGAGCTCGGCGAGGCCGACCGCGTTGAGCTGCTCAAGTCCTACGGCCTCGAGGAGCCGGCGCTGTCGTCGCTCGCGCGCGAGTGCTATCGCCTGCTCGGCCTGCAGTCGTACTTCACGGCGGGCGAGAAGGAGGTTCGCGCGTGGACGATCCGCAAGGGCGCGCTCGCGCCGGAAGCGGCCGGCGTGATCCACACGGACTTCGAGAAGGGCTTCATTCGCGCCCAGGTCTACGGGCTCGCGGATCTCGATCAGTTCGGCAGCGAAGCGGGCATCAAGGCGGCCGGCAAGCTGCGCATGGAAGGCAAGGAGTACGTCGTCCAGGACGGCGACATCATGCACTTCCTGTTCAACGTCTGATGCTCATCGCGTGACGGTCGCGCAAAACCCGACGACCGTGCACGGCACGTAATCGCCGGGAAATTCTTCGCGCAGCCGATCGCGAACGTAATCGTGGTCGCGCATCTGATAGCTGGCGGCGAGAAACGTCCACACTTCGTCGAATGTGCCGCCGAGGTCGAGCGGCCAGCGCTCGAACTGTGGCTCGCTCCAGCCGCGAAACAGCTCGCGCCATCCGGCCTCGCTGCTCGCGCGCTTATCGCCCGCGCCGCGGAAGATATCGGTGTAGGGGGACGCGGCCTTGGTGCGCGACAGGATGTGCGTGAAGCGGTGAAACGCGTCGTCGCCGCCGGCACCCGCACCGCCGCCGGCACTCGCACCGCCGCCGGCACTCGCACCGCCGCCGGCCGTCGGACCACCGCCGAGCAGCGCCACGAACGGGGCACGCGGCTTCAACACGCGTGCGAGCTCCGCGACGACGCACTCGATCTCGTCGAAGAGCATGAACGCCAGGTGGCAGGTGGCGGCGTCGAACGTACGATCGCGGAACGGCAGCTCTTGCGCCCGCGCCTGCACGACCACTGCTCCTGCTCCTGTTCCTCCCGCCGTGACCACTGCCTTCGCTGCCACAAGCTCGCCGTGCGAGACATCAATCCCGATCGCGTGCGGACCGAGCAACCTGAGCAGTGTTCCATCTCCACAACCGAGATCCAGCACCCTGCCCTTCGGAACCTTCGCTGCGAGTCGTTCGTAACTGCCCGCGCGTGCCATCGCGCGCGACGTGATGCCCGGCTGCGCATCATGAAATGCCCGCAGGAACTGCTCGCGCTGCATCACACCCTGCATACAATCACGCTGTGCTCGCGAAGTGGTACCGCTGATGGCAGTTGCCGTGAGCGCGGAGCGCAAGTCATCACTGCTCGCTGGCGTCGCGATGGTCGCAATCGCCGCCGCGTCGTGGGGCACGTGGAGCTTGTTCCTCCGCCCGACCGGACTGTCGCCGCTCGTCACGAGCCCGCTGATGTTCGCGATGATGGCGGTCGTCGCGTTTCCGTTCACGCTTCGCGCCGCGCCCGCACGCTGGGATCGCCGCACCGTCCTGTTGCTCCTCGCGAACACGTGCACCGACGCGCTCAACGTGATCACGTTCTTCGGCGCGATGGCGTACACCACCGTCGCGATCGCGGTGCTCACGCACTACCTCGCGCCGATCTTGATCGCGCTCGCGTCACCGCGCATCGAAGGTACGACCACGCGTGGCGCGCGGCCGGCGGCAGTCGTCGCGCTCGCCGGGCTGGTGATCGTGCTCGAGCCGTGGCGCGGCGCGGCGGATGGCGTCGTGATCGGGTCACTGCTCGGTGTCGCGTCGGCGGTCGCATACGCCGCGAACGTCTTCGTCGTCCGCCGGCTCGCGGAACGGATCGGACCCGCGCGCGTGATGTCGTACCACTCAGCCCTCGCAGCAATAGTGATGCTGCCGGTCGCGGTGAGCGGTCTTGCCACGGTGAGCTGGGCTGACGTTGGCCTGCTCGCCGCGGGTTCGACGACGATCGGCGCCCTGTCGGGCATCATCTTCATCGCAGGACTCACTCGAATCGGTGCCGCGCGTACCGCGGTGCTGACATTTGCGGAGCCACTTGTTGCCGTCGCGGTTGGTGCACTCGTATGGAGCGAGCCCTTGCGCCCACTCGCCGCGATCGGCGGCGCGCTCGTGCTCGTGGCTGGTATCCACGTTGCACGACAAGCGCGCTAGCCATGAGAATGCTCCCTCGCGTCACGATCGCGATGCCTGCGTACAACGAAGCCCAGTACATCGAGGCGTGCATCACGAGCGTGCAGCGGCAGGACTACCCCGCCGAGCTCGTCGAGATCCTCGTTGCGGACGGTCGGTCGACGGACCGCACGCGCGAGATCCTCGCGAAGCTCGCCGCCGCCGATCCACGCATCGTGATGATCGATAATCCCGAGCGCCTGCAAGCCGCGGGGCTCGGCCAGATCGTCAAGCAAGCGATGGGCGATGTCGTCGTGCGCATGGATGTCCACTGCGAGTACGCGCCGGACTACGTGCGCAAGTGCATCGAGACGCTCGAGCGGACCGGCGCCGACAACGTCGGCGGTGCGCAACGCGCAAAGGCAAAGACCGCGTTCCAGCGCGCGCTGTGTGCCGCGCTGACGAGCCCGCTCGGCGTCGGTGGCGCGAAGTATCGCTCGGCCGATGCCGAGGGCTTCGTCGACACCGTGTTCCTCGGCGCGTTCCGCCGCAAGGTGTTCGAGACTGTGGGGCTGTGGGATCCGGCCGCGATCACGAACGAGGACAGCGAGCTCAACCAGCGCATCCTCGAGAATGGTGGCCAGGTCTACCTGTCGCGCGACATCGTCGTGCACTACTTCCCGCGCGACAGCTTCAGGTCGCTCGCGAAGCAGTATTTCAAGTACGGTCGCGGCCGCGCACACACGCTGCTCAAGCTCCGTCGCTTTCCGACGGTGCGACCGTTGTTGCCGTTCCTCATGACGACCGGAGCCGCTGCGCTCGTCGCGCTGCCACCGCTCTGGCCACTCGCGCCGGCAGCATTCGCGACGTATGCACTCGCGGCGGGCGCCGAGGCGGTACGCGTCGGCCGCCGGCTCGGCGGAGCAGCAATCCCTCTGGTGTGGGCGATGTTTCCGGTCCTGCACCTCTCGCACGGCGCCGGCTTCGCAGCCGGGCTCGCGCGCTATCTGCGCAAGCCGGACTGGCCCGCGGAGCCCGAGCGCATCGGGCCGCGGCGAGCACACCTGCGCGCCGTCTAGGCGAGCAGCAGATGCGCTTTGCCACCGTCGATCGCGATCAGCTCGCGAGCAGCGGCGAGGCGAATGCCGAGCGTGACGCGCTCGGAGACCTTGTCGGTCATCCGCGCGAAGCCAAGCAGGCGAGCGCAGTCGCGAACGAGGTCGTTCGTCGTCACGCCGTTGACGCGCTCGACGACGATGCGTGCCGCGGCAGCGAGCTCGCAGAGTGGAATCTCGCCGATGTCGCGCTTGGACGTGCCGGTCGTGCCGGCAACGCGCACCGCTGGGACACTCGCGGTGTCCTGGTCGAGGCGCCACACGACGTTCTTCTCGGTGCCCCACTTGCCGCGGCCGAGCAGCGCGCTCTGGACCTGCTCGAGATGGCGCTGACTGACGCGGCCGATGCCGAAGTAGGCAGCGACGCGACGCGCGAGCAGATCGATGTGGATCGGCGCTTCGGCAGCGAGCACCTGCTCGACACACTTGCCGAGCTCGACGAGGTACCGCGGCGCGAACATGTCATCCGGCGCGCGACGGCCGGCGGGCACCGCGGCGGCTTGGTACTGACCGATCGCGATGGCACCACGCGGCAAGCGCAGCGGCGCACTGCCCTCCTCGCCCGCGATCGAGTTGATCGTCGGGCCGGAGCCGTCGGCGAGATCCGGCGGCGCCATTGCG
>DASUFX010000579.1:0-14987 GCA_036274355.1 Kofleriaceae bacterium
CCGATGAACCGGCTACTGCAGGGCGACGTCGGTGCCGGCAAGACGGCCGTCGCGTTCGCGGCTGCGCTGCACGTCGCACGTGCTGGACGCCAGGTCGCGGTGATGGCGCCGACCGAGCTGCTCGCCGAGCAGCACGCCGAGACGTGGAAGAAGTGGGCTGCACTGATCAACGGTACGGCGAAGCAGAAGCTTCGCGTCGAGATTCTCACCGCGTCGACGCCGAAGGGCGTGCGTCAGTCGCTGCTCGCGCTGCTGGCCGCTGGCGAGGTCGATATCCTGATCGGCACGCACTCGCTGATTGCCGAAGGCGTTGGCTTTCACGCGCTCGGCCTCGTCGTGATCGACGAGCAGCATCGGTTCGGCGTCGCGCAGCGCGCGAAGCTGCGTGACAAGGGCGATGGTCAGGGCGCGCCGCATCTGCTCGTGATGACCGCGACGCCGATTCCGCGCACGCTCGCGCTCACCGCGTACGGCGATCTCGACGTGTCGATCCTCGACGAGCTGCCGCCGGGCCGGCTGCCGGTGCAGACGAAGATCGCGAGCGGCAAGCGCGGCGAAGCTGCTGCGTACAAGCTGATCACCGAGCGCGTCGCGAACGGCGAACGCGCGTACGTCGTGTGTCCGAAGGTCGAAGACGATGGCGAGAGCGAAGTCGATTGGAAGGATGCGACGACGGTCGCCGATGAAATGGCCGCTGCGTTGCCTCAGCTGCGCGTCGGCCTCGTGCACGGCCGGCTCGACGGTGACACCCGCGATCGCGTGATGCGCGCGTTCAAGGCGGGCGAGCTCGACGTGCTTGTCGCGACCACGGTGATCGAAGTCGGTGTCGACGTGCCGGCCGCAACGGTCATGGTGATTCACGACGCCGAGCGCTTCGGACTCGCGCAGCTGCATCAGCTCCGCGGCCGCGTCGGGCGCGGCAGTGGCGACGCGCACTGCGTGCTCGTCACGCACGGCACGATCAGTGAAGACGGCCGTCGCCGCCTCGACGCGATGGTCGCGACGACCGACGGCTTCAAGATCGCCGAGGAGGATCTCGCCCTGCGTGGGCCCGGCGAGCTACTGGGTCCACGGCAGGCCGGCGTGCCTCGGCTTCGCTTCGGCAGCCTCACCCAGCACACCGAGCTTCTGCTGGAAGCTCGACGACATGCAGAGCGAATTCTCGACGAGGATCCGGGCTTGGTCCGACCGGAACACGAGGCCTTACGGCACGCGTTAACCCGTCGACTTGCACAATCTGTGTACGGCGCTGAAAGCGGATGATCGACGAGCCGCGCTCACTTTGTTGTTGATCGAGTACGTCCGCTCTGTAGAAGATGCCGCCCATGATGAGGATCAACGCGGGGATCTTTTGCGCCCTGGCCATGGCTCTCGCATTCGCGTGCGCCGATTCGTCGATGGGTGACGACGATGGGAATGGCAGCGGTAGCGACATGGGCAGCAGCCAGAATCAGTGCGGCGACGGCACGTGCGCGCCGAGCGAGATTGGCTTCTGCATGGAGGACTGCGGCAACGGCAGCAACGGCGGCAACAACTCGTCGTGCGGCAACGGGCAGTGCGAGACGACAAAGGGCGAGAACGGTGCTTCGTGTCCGCAAGATTGCTCGAGCGGCAGTGGCAGCGGCAGCGGAAGTGGATCCGGCAGCGGCTCGGGCTCGGGGTCGAGCACGCTCGACTGCGCGGATCAGAACGCGATCTTCGGGTGCCTCCTCTGCACTGGCCTTCAGATGTGCACGCCACCGTATACGGTGGCGGATTGCACGGCGTGCGGATTTGGTCCCTGAGCGTTTCTCGGTTTGGCTACGCGACTGCTGAAACGATCCACGCGAGGTAGGGCGCGTGGCCGGCCTCGACGGGCAGCGCGATGACCTCGGCGACTTCGTACGGATGTAGCTCGACGAGCCGCGTCCGCATCGCCTCGAACCGCTCGCGCGTGGTCTTGATGACCGCGAGCGTCTCGGTGTCGTCGCTGATTTCGCCCTGCCAGCGATAGATCGAGCGCACGGCCGGAAGGAGGTTTACGCAGGCCGCGAGCTGTTCGGTGACGAGCGTTCGCGCTACTTCTGCGGCCTTGGCCGGGTCGGGAAACGTCGAAAACACGACGATGACGGACATGCGCCTCTCTATCATGTAGAGTGCCGCACCGTGTTGATCGTCCAGAAGTACGGTGGCACGTCGGTAGGCTCCATCGAGCGGATGAAGAACGTTGCGGCGCGCTGCCTGCGTTCGCAGCGCGAAGGTCATCAGGTCGCCGTCGTCGTTTCGGCGATGTCGGGTGAGACAAACCGGCTGCTCAAGCTCGTGGATGAAATCCACGACGACCACAACGACCGCGAGGTCGATGTCATCGTGTCGACCGGCGAACAGGTCTCGGTCGGCCTCGTCGCGCTCGCGATTCGCACGCTCGGCGGCAAAGCGCGCTCGTTCCTCGGTCATCAGTGCAAGATCCTGACGGACAGCTCGTTCGCCCGCGCGCGCATCGTCGACATCGACGCCAAACCGATTCGCGAGGCGATGGAGGCCGGCGAGATCGCGGTCATCGCCGGATTCCAGGGCGTCGACGAGAAGGGCAACATCACGACGCTCGGCCGCGGTGGTTCCGACACGACGGGCGTCGCGATCGCGGCGGCGCTCAAAGCGGATGTCTGCGAGATCTACACCGATGTCGACGGCGTCTACACGACCGATCCCAACATCGTACCCACCGCTCGCAAGATCGAACGTATCAGCTACGAGGAGATGCTCGAGCTCGCGTCGCTCGGCGCGAAGGTCCTGCAGATTCGTTCGGTCGAGCTCGGCATGAAGTACGGCGTACCGATCCACGTGCGCTCGAGTTTTTCGGATGTACCGGGAACGTGGGTCGTTCCCGAGGAGGCTGCAATGGAGAAAGTCATCGTCTCCGGTGTCACCGCGTCGCGTGACGAATCGAAGATCACCTGCGAAGACTTGCCGGATCAGCCCGGCATCGCCGCCCGCATGTTCGCGCCGCTCGCCGACGCGAACATCTCGGTCGACATGATCGTGCAGAACCAAGCGTACGACGGCACGACCGACCTCACGTTCACGCTGCCGAAGATCGATCGCAAGCGCGCGATCGAGCTGCTCAAGGAGAAGGTGCCCGAGCTCGTCGGTAAAGAAGGCGAGCGGATCGCGTACGACGACGAGATCAGCAAGGTCTCCGTCGTCGGCGTCGGCATGCGCTCGCACGCCGGTATCGCGAAGAACATGTTCACGCTGCTGGCGAACGAGGGCATCAACATCCAGCTGATCTCGACGAGCGAGATCAAGATCTCTTGTGTGATCGCACGCAAGTATGCAGAGTTGGCGGTTCGCACGCTGCACGACGGCTTCGGACTTTCTCTGCCTCCGTCGGAACGTGCAGGGCTCTAGTTAGCTTTCCAGGTACAGTGTCCCAGATGGGCGGCTGCACGAACTGCAAGGGCAAGGCGGGGTGCGACCACCGCAAGGGCGCGATGATCGAATCCGTCGATCGCGCGCTCGAGACCTTGTATCCGACGCGGACGTGGGGGGAGCCCGATGACACCGGCGCCGCAGAGCGCGGCATGCTGCGCGACGAGCTGGATGCGCTGGCCGACGAGCTGGCGCAGGAGCTCGGGGCCGCGACGTTCGTCCGCGAGGGCGGCGACGACGAGCCGTGCGACTACATCTATGTGCTTTGCATGGGTCGCACGCCCTGCGTAATCCAGGTCCGCGATCACGCCGTGCCCGCACCGGCCGAGTGGAACGACGCGAGCGCGATCGAAGAGCTGTACCTGCGCGTCGTGATCAGCCAGCGCGCGCGCGTCGCTGCCGTGCAGCAGGTCGGCGTCGATCTCGCAAAAGGGGAGGGCGGTTGGCTCGTGCGCGAGCGGCCGCGCGCCGGCGTCTACGACGCACCGCTGCTCCATCGTATGCAGAAGCTCGTCGCGATCCTGCCCGCGTACGAGCTGCTTCACGTCGACTTCGGTGAGATCGCGCATGCACCGCCGGGCTACGCCGCCGGTACCTGGCGCGAGCTGTTTGGTGGCGAGCCGTCGATCGCGAACTATCTGTTCTACCCGCAGCCAACCACGATGGTCGCGACGTCGTTCTTGGAGCGCACTTGATCGAAGAAGAGGTGCGCGATGCACTCAAGGCGCTCGTCGATGAAATCGGCGCGACGTCGGCACGGATCGTCGTCGACGACGACATCCGCACCGGCGTTCCCGCGCGCACGCTCGCGCTCGGCGGCGGCGAATACCTGCGCGTCGAGCTCCCCACGCGCATCGAGCGCGCGGGGTCAGAGTCCGGCCGCGAGCACGACATCGAGGCCGCGTTCGAACGCGTCACTCGTCAGCTCCGCGGCATCCGCCGGCGCTGGGAAGTCGCCCGTCTGCCCGAGGTCACGGTCGCACCGGGCGCGACGCCGACCGGCGGCCTCGTCAAAGAGCGAATCGAGTCGTACATGCAGGCGCTCGCAGGCATCGACCGCGCACAGAACGCGTTCGTCACGAAGGGCACGCAGCTGATCGCATCGGCCCGCGAGGCCGACGAGCAAGAAGCGTCGCGCTGGCCGTTCCTCGCGCGCCGTGCGCTCGCGACGCATGCGCCGGGAAGCTCGCACGGCGAGGTCGTCGATCCCGACGCGTACGCGATGAGCTTCTGGTACGACGCGTCGCTTGTCGTCCTGCTCACCGAGCCATACGCGATCGACTTCGTTCGTCATCGTTGTCGCCAGGTCGCACGCGAGCTGTGCAACCTCTTGCCGCTGCTCGATCCGGATCCAGACGCGCCGGCCGCGATCGGCCCGCGCCCGCGCCGGCCGACGCAGCAGTGAGTCTCGACCACTGCCCGTTCTGCAGCACGCAGGCTGACTGGAAGCTGCCGCCGGGGACAACGCCGACGGCGCGTTGATCCGGTGGACGCACGAGCTACCTGTGCAGCCAGGCGGACCCCAGCGAGAGTACGTCCGCTCGTATTTCAGCCAATCGAGTCGTCCGCGCCGGAATCGCAGCACTGTCCACTTCGGCAAATGTGCGTGATATTAGTAAGTTGCGAAATTAACGAATGCAGATAATCGCCTAATAAGGCGAAGTTTTGTATTTATTGATGCATGCTGCTCAGCCCGCGCCAAACCGTGGAGCTCTTCCACCTCGTGTTCGTGCGCGCGCTGTTTTCGAATGCCGCGGACAAGACGCTGCTCGCGATCAAAGGCGGTATCAACCTTCGCTTCTTCTTTCAAAGCGTCCGGTTCTCGGAGGACCTCGATCTCGACGTCGCCAAGATGGCGAAGGGCACACTCGAAAACCGTGTCGACAAGCTTCTCGTCTCGCCAGCCGTCACGGCGCCGCTGCGCAGTCGCGGAATCACCCTAAAAGAGGTCAGCAAGCCGAAGCAAACCGAGACTGTTCAGCGGTGGAAAATCGCGCTCGCGACAGCAGGCGGAGCATTCAGCGAGCACACGAAGCTCGAGTTCTCTCGTCGCGGTGGCACCGACGACGCTGATCTCGATCCTGTAGATCCGGCGATCGCGAAGGCGTACGCGTTGCCCAGCTTCCTCGCAACTCATTACCGCTGCGCGGAAGCAGTTCGGCAAAAAATTGGCGCGCTCGCCGGCCGCACGCAGACGCAAGCCCGGGACATCTTCGATCTACACGTGCTGTTTGCCCGGCCCGATGCTCCCGAAGACCTCGAAGAACAAGAGCCGGGTTGGTTCGCTAAAGCTGTCGAGAACGCCGGCCATGTCAGCTACGAACAATACAAGTCCACCGTGATCGCATTTCTCGATCCAGATCACGCAGCGTTGTACTCAGCGGAGGAGACCTGGGATGCGATGCAGCTAGGTGTCATCGAAAGCATCGAGAAGCTGCGATGAACGCAAGCGCCGCATACGCACAGCTCGTGGCTCTCGGTTTACCAACACTCGAGACGGCTGATGTCGCGTCAAAGTTTCGCATCTCGACGAAGGCGGCGAACAAGCTGCTCGGCCGTCTCTCGCGCGCGGGTCTGATCATGCGCCTTCGGGCCGGGCTGTGGCTCACCTCGCGCACACCGCCGAGCGCGTATTCATTGGTAGAGCCGCTCGCTGCGCCGTTCGGTGCATACGTCTCTCTCCACAGCGCGCTCTATCACCACGGCATGATCGAACAGATTCCGGCGGTGGTGTACGCCGTTTCTCTTGGGCGCACCCGACGCATACGCACTCCGGTTGCAACGTTCTCCTTTCATCACATCGCGCCCGAGCTGTTCGACGGATTCAAGACGATGTCAGGTGACGTGAAGCTGGCCACCCCCGAGAAAGCACTGTTCGACGTGGCGTACTTCTCGGGTGGACGTTCGCGCCTATTCGCGCATCTTCCGGAGCTCGAGTTGCCAAAGCGGTTCAGCCGTTCTGCGCTCGATCGTTGGGTCGCTCGAATCCCTGCGGCGCGCCGCCGTTCGATGACGGCGAGTCGCATCCAGTCACTGCTAACGCCTCGCTAAGGCCTGCTTCGCAGTCGCGCGAAGTGCGCGAGGAGCTCGGCGTCATTCGCGCCGTGGTCGATCGCATCGCGCGTCGCGTCCAGCTCGTGCTCGAGCGCGTCGAGGCGTACGAGGTGCGCGTGCGCGCGCACGAGGCGTGGCATCGCGAACGCGTCGAGCGTCGGCGATTTCTCGATGAACAGCTCGAGCGACGTCTTGGCGTTGCTACACGCCATCTGCCGCGAGCTGATCACCGGTTCGACAACGGTCGTCAGCGTCTCGGAGAGTCGTTTGCGATCGGTGGCGAGATAGAAGCCGAACTTCGACATCGCCATTGCCATCGCCGGCGCCAGCGACTCGTCAACGACGCTGTCGCACAGCTTGGCCGCCTTGAACGCTTCGGCGCGCAGCTCGGGCAGGCGCTCGGCCGCGCGCTCTTCCTGTTGATGTTGGTAGCGCCAGCGGAGCACGACGGTCACCGCGCCGAACAGCACCAGCGCGATCGCAACCCCGAGCAACGCAGACTTGATCACGAGCCGCTGACGAGCGACTTCAGCACGCTCGCGTCACCCTCGAGCGCGCAGCGCTGCATATAGAAGTGCATGCCGCGCTCGCCGCCGAGCTCCTCGCCACCGCCTGCGCGGCCGGGGCCGCCGTGGAGCAACGACGGCAGCACTGTCCCTGGGCCGGGCGACTGCGACGCCATCTTCGACGAGCCGAGGTAAAGCCGGCCGGCCCACGACGAGGCGGCGCTGACGAACGTCGCGACCCAGTCGCGATCGTCCGAGTACGCGCTGCTGACGAGGCAACCTTCGCCGCGTGCGACGAACTCCGCCGCGAACACGGCCGTCCCGTTGTACGAGCCAACCGTCGACACCGGGCCAAACACTTCGTACTCGTTCAGCGGCGCGCACTCCATCGGCGACGTCGTCGAGCGCACGACCGGGCCGACGAAGTAGCCCTTGCCGGCGGGCACGCCGACCGGCGTCACTTCGCCGTTGCCGCCATGCACGCTCTCGGTCGCGGCGGCGAGCCGCGCGATGCCTGTCTTGACGTCGTCGCGCTGTTGCGCGGTCGCGAGTGGTCCCATGCGAACGTCTTCGCGGGACGGATCACCGATCGCGATCGCGGCGACGCGCTCACGAATCGCGTCGCACACGTCCTTGAGCTTCACCTCGGGCACGAGCACGCGGCGGATGGCCGTGCACTTCTGGCCGGTCTTCTGCGTCATGTCGCGCACCACGTCGGCGAGGAACAGGTTGCCGGCTTCGCTGCTGAGGTCGACGTCTGGCCCGAGGATCGCCGCGTTGAGCGAGTCGGCCTCGACGTTGAGCCGCACGCCATGCTCGACGATCTTCGGATGCGTGCGCAGCATGCGGGCGGTCGCGCTGCCGCCGGTAAATGCGACGACGTCTCCCGCACTCAGGTGATCGAGCAACGTGCCGGCGGGGCCGATCAACATCTGCAGCACACCCTTGGGCAGCAGCGGCTCGAACAGCTGCGCGAGCCGGTGCGCGACCAGCGCGGTCGCGGTCGCCGGCTTGCTGATCACCGGAACGCCGGCGAGCACGGCGCATGCGAGCTTCTCGCACGTACCCCAGGCCGGGAAGTTGAACGCATTGATGTGGACCGCAAGACCGCGGCTGCGCGACCACACATGCTGGCCACCCATCCGCGCCGTGCGACCGACCTGGATCGGCTCACCGTCGCCGAGCATCGTCGCGTTGCCCAGCTTGGCGCCGAGCTCGGCGTAGTGCGACAGCGTGACGGCGCCGCCGTCGATATCGAACTTGGCGTCGCTCCGCGTGTTACCGCCGTTGGCGACCGCGAGTGCGATCAGCTCCTCGCGCGCCCCGTGGATCGCCTTGGCGAGGGAGCCGAGCAGGGCGCCACGTTGTGCAAACGTCAACAGCCCGAGCGCGGGGGCACCCTCGGACCGGGCGTGTGCGAACGCCGCGGCGAGGTCATGTCCACCCGTCGCCACCTCGGCGAGCACCTCCTCGGTCGCCGGATTGACCAGCGGGGAGCGCGATCCCGAACCGGAAGACCAGGTGCCGTGCAGGTAGCTAGCGAGGAGCTGCATGGCGGGGGGTTTACCAGGTTTGTTATTGTTTCGGGCAGGGGATGTCCTCGTCACTGCAGAAACGCCTGCTCGCAGGCCTGCTCTTTTTGGCCGTAACCGTGGTCGGCGGTGCCGCTGGCTTCTACGCGATTGGTGCTCGCGCCGGCGCCGACTGGACGTTCTGGGACTGCCTCTACATGACCGTCATCACGGTCACGACGGTCGGGTTCGGCGAAACGCTGAACCACATGGACGCGGTCGAGTACGCACGTGGCTTCACGATGCTGCTGCTCCTGTTCGGCACGGGCAGCATCGTGTTCTTCGCTTCGACGATCACCGCCTTCATCATCGAAGGCGACCTCAAGAACGTCCTGTTCGCGAACAAGCTCAAGAAACGGATGAAGCGCATGAAGGATCACGTCGTCGTGTGTGGGGCCGGCTCGACGGGCCGGAACGTCATCGAAGAGCTGATCAAGACCGGCGTGCCGGTGATCGCGATCGATGTCAACGAGGTCGAGCTGAAGGAGATCGCGGACAGGAACCCGAAGGCCGAGTACGCGTACATCGTCGGTGACGCGACCGACGACGACGTGATCGCGCAGGTCAACCTCAAGGGCGCGCGTGGCCTGGTCGCCGCACTCTCCTCGGACAAGGACAACCTTTACCTCACGGTCTCCGCACGCCAGGACAACCCGACGGCACGCATCGTCGCCCGCTGCGCCGAGCTCTCGCACGTCGACAAGATCAAGAAGTCCGGCGCCGACGCGGTCGTGTCGCCGAACTACATCGGCGGCCTGCGCCTGGTCTCCGAAATGCTGCGCCCGTCGGTCGTCCGCTTCCTCGACGAGATGCTGCGCGATCGCGTCGCCTATCGCATCGAAGAGATCACGCTCGGTGACAGCGCGGCCGAGCTCGGCTCCACGCTGCGCGACGCACGCGTCCGCGAGCGTTACGGCATGACCGTGCTCGCGGTGCGCAGGCGGGAAGGCGAGGGCTGGACGTACAACCCGGATGCTGCGGAGAAGATCGGCCCAGGCATGACGCTCGTCGTCCTCGGCTCACCGGAACAGGTGAGCCAGCTCAAAGACGCGACGAAGTAGTGCTCTCGAGAGCATGAATCTGACGATCGGCGCGTGCCATCCGAACCGCACGCACGATCACCATCGCCGCCGCACCCGCGCACTGCGTGAGCATCAGCAGCCACAGCACGAGATCGAGGCGGTCGATCAACAGCCCGAGACAGAGCCAGAACCACAGATCGGCCTCTTCGAACACGAAAACGACCGCGACCTTCTTCGCAAACCAGATCGCCCAATCGCGCGCGCTGCGCTCGGGCGGCGGCTTGATCACGATCGGCGCGGTGTACCTGGCGACGGTACCTGCGGGATCCTGCTTCGCTTCGAGCCAGCGCAGTCGCTCGGTCTCGGCCTGGCAGAGCCATTTCATGTAGCCGCGCAGCTCGAGCGCGGCGACGGCGGCACCCGCGAACACGAGGTACATCGCGTCCGCCGACGTGCGATAGGCCTGCCAGCCGAGCACCATCACGATCACCGCCCACGTGATCATGTCGGACACCTTGTCGTAGTAAGAGCCGAGCTTCGTGAACGTGCGGCGATAGCGGGCAAGCGTGCCGTCGAGGTGGTCGAAGATCAGGCCGAGCTGGAGCAGCACGACACAGAGCACCCAATGCTCCGGCCGCAGGAGCAACCACGCGCCGGCTAGCTTGCACAGGTTCGACAGCGTGGTGAGCCGGTTCGCGGTGACAAACCGCCAGTCGGCGATGACCAACATGATCGCGATCGAGATCGGCCGGATCACGAGCGCGGGCCACCAGTCCTCGCTTTGGAAGTTGCGGATGCGCTGCAGCCGCTCGCGATTCATGCGGCGCGCATCCTAGACTAGTTCGGCCGGGGCTAGCCGCTGTTCTCGCGTTCCGTCGATCTCTTGGTCAGGGCAGACAACGCTACATCGGGAGGCGCCACGAACTCGCGATCCTGGCCGCGCCACTGGTCCCAGCGGCTCGCGGTGCGGACGCAACCAACGGTGCACGTCGGTGCGCAGGACTTCTTCGTGTAGAACTGCTCGCGTAGGTCCTCGAACGTGTAGTCGAGCAGAGGCTTCGTGAACACGCCGCGCTGTTGCGAGCACCAGTGCACGACGCCGTGCTCGTCGACATAGAGGTAGCGCGCGCCGGCTCGGCACTTGAAGTCTGCGCGGCCGGTCTCGATGAGGCGTGCGCGGTAGTCCTGTGACTCGTTGAAGCGCTTGCCGACGATCTCGCTGACTTCCTGCATCAGCTGCTTGCCGCGCTCGTCGAGAATCATGCCGCCATCACCATCGTGGATGATCGACGCGCGAGGACGAAAGCCGGCGTCTCGCGCGAACTTCATCACTTCGAGCACTTCTTCATCGTTGCCGGCACCGAGCACGGCGTTGATCTGGACCGTGAACTTCGCGTGGTTCTGCAGATGCTCGATTTTCTTCCGCAGTGCCTTGAGCACCTTCACTGTCGTGTCGTTCGGCGTGACGCCGTCGATACTGATCTGGAGGTGCGTGAGCCCGGCGTCATTGAGCTGCTTCACGATTTCGGCAGACAACAGATAACCGTTCGTGATGATCCAGCGCTCGTTGAAGTTGTACGAGGCAGCGTAGGCAACGAGCTCGATGAGATCAGGGTGGAGCAGCGTTTCTCCACCGGTGTACTCGCAGAACAGCGTCCCCAGGCTCGCGAGCTTGTCGACACGCTGCTTGAGAACGTCGGTAGGCACCGGCGGCGAGAACGTGTCGTACTCGTTGCAGTACCCGCACGTTAGATTGCAGCGCCGCGTGATCACGAGCTGCGCGAGGAGGGGCCCGTAGGCAAGCGCGCGGGGCGCGAACCTCCATAACCGCTTCCGCACCACATCCGTTCGCTCCATCTGGGCGCGGTGTTACACGAGTCGTACGCGTTGAACAAGGAACTTCCTCGACAGGCTGCAAGTGATGCGTGCTAGGGTCCGCGCCCTATGAGCGGCACGTTCCACCGCGTGTTTCGAGCGATCACACGCAGCTACCCGTATACGACGCCGGCGTACGAGATCAACGTAGCGCTTGCGCCACTGCTCGATCGCGAGACTCCGCTGTGGCTCGAGGCAAACGGCTACCGTGGCAGCCCGCGCATGATGCTGAACGTTCGTAATCGATTTCAGCGCAAGATCTTCTACTTTCCGGTCGCGTACGCGCGGCACTGGCTCCAAGCACCACTCGGCGAGTACATGCGCCAACGCTTGCGACCCGGCGATTGGTTCGTCGATATCGGCGCGAACATTGGCTACTACAGCTTGCTCGCAGCCGGCTTGGTCGGTGCCGAAGGAACGGTGATGTCGTTCGAGCCCGAGCCCGGGGCGTTCGAATCGCTGACTCGCACGATGGCACTCAACGAATGCGGTCAGGTCCAGCCGCACAACGTTGGCTTGTCCAATCGCGAGGGCAAACTGCAGCTGTATCGCGCGCGCGATACGTCGCATTCGTTGGTCGAGGCGACGGAGAAGCTGGGCAATTTCCGCGGTACGGTCGATGTTGACGTGTATCCACTCGATCGCTTCCCACCGGCTGCCGCGCTCGACGGCCGCGTGCGGCTGATCAAGGTCGATGTCGAAGGTGAGGAGGCTCGCGTCGCGCAGGGCATGCTCGAGACGCTCGCGCGCATCGGTAAGCCGCCCGTGTGGAGCGAGGTTCGCGGCCCCGAAGGGTCCGAGCGAGCGCCCGATACGTTCGCACCGATGCTCGAAGCGTTGTCCCAGCTCGGTTATCGCGCATTTCGCTGGCGCAAAGACGGGATCACGGAAGTCACACAACACGACGTGCGTAAGCGGGAGGACATCCTGTTCGCCGTCGACCCCAACGCATGATCGAGCAAGCAGTCATTCTTGCGGCTGGCAAAGGCACGCGACTTCGCGAGACCGCCGACGCGTTGCCCAAGCCGCTCACAACCGTCGGCGGAGTCCCGCTGATCAAACGTACGATTCTGACGCTCGCAGACGCGGGAGTGCGGCGCGTCGTGGTCGTCACGGGCTTCATGGCCGACCAGGTCCGCGCGACCGTGTCCGGCGATCCGACGTACGCAGCGCGCGGGCTCGAAATCGAGTTCGTTCATAACGCCGAGTTCGAGCTGTCGAATGGCATCTCGGTGATGCTCGGAGGCAAGGCCGCCGGTGGCGCGTTCGTGCTTTCGATGGCTGACCACATCTATACGGTCGCGATCGCGCGGTTGCTCGTTGGCTGCAACCTCGACACTGCCGATCTGGTTCTCGCGACTGATCCGCGTGTCGACCAGGTGCTCGACATCGACGACGCGACGAAAGTGCGCACCCAAGACGGTCGCATTGTCGAGATCGGCAAGCAGATCGCCACCTACGACCGCATCGATTGCGGTGTGTTCGCAGTTGGCCCGCGGCTCATCGATGCGCTCGCCGAGGAGCGCGCTGCGCGGGGGGATTGCTCGCTCTCCGACGGCGTACGCAGGCTTGCGCAAGCCGGTCGAGCACGCGTTATCGACATCGGCAACGAGCCCTGGCAAGACGTCGATACGCCGGCAGATCGCGAACACGCGGAACGTGCCCTTGGCAAATCTCGGTAAGCGGCGTCCGCATGGCTGAGATCTGAACGACGCTGTAGGCTGTACGCTGCTCGATTTCGATGACCCCTCAACGGATGTCTACACGCGTCAACCGTGGGTTGGCGTGGCTCGGCTTCGCGAGCACAGCGGTGGGATTGCTCGACATCGTCGCGATGTTGCTGATCCTCAACTTCTGGATCTCCAAGGCGGACCTTGGGATCGCGACGATGGCTGTGTGGATTTTTCCCATCTTGGACCAGGCGACGGAGCTCGGGCTATCCGCGGCACTGATCCAGCGCGACGATCACACCGAGACGCGCACCTCGACGGTGTTCTGGGTGAATCTCATGTTGTCGCTGGCCGCGTTTCTGCTGCTCGTCGCGGGTGCGCCGCCACTCGCCAAGCACTTCTATCATCAGGCGATCGTCGGCTGGATGTTGATCGCGTACGGCTCGAAGCTGCTGCTCCAGAACGCGTACATCATCCCAACAGCGATGATGAAGCGCGAGCTCCGATTCAAGGAGCTTTCGATCATCAAGCTGCTTGCAAACATTGCCGAGTTCTTTGGCAAGGTCGGCTTCGCGTGGGCGGGATTCGGCATTTGGTGCTACGTCCTCGGTCCGCTCGCACGCACGCTCGTCTATGCGGTCGGTTTGCAGTGGTGCAGCCCGTACCGCCCGCGCATGTCGTTCAACCTCGCCGATGCCCGCGACTACGTCCGCTTCGGCTTGCGCACGTCCGGCAGCCAGATCCTGTTCTACTTCTACACGAACATTGACTACCCGATCGTCGGCGTCTTCTTCGGGAAAGAGGCGCTCGGCCTCTACCGCTACGCGTACGAGATCGTGCTCGAGCCGGTGCGCATCCTGTCGAACGTCGTTGTCGATATCGCGTTCCCGGCATTCGCGCGACTGCGCCACTCGAAGGAGCAGCTCGTCGCGCAGTTCGTTTCGTTCACGAAGCTCAACCTCATCACGGTGATGTCCTATGCGGCCGTCGTGTTCGTTGCGGCGCCGGAGCTCATCGCCGTGCTGTTCCCAGATTACGCCGGCGCCGAAACCGCGGCGCGCATCCTGTGCGGTGTCGCTGTGCTGCGCGCGGTCGGCTTTGTAATGCCGCCGTTGCTCGATGGCGTCGGTCGTCCGGAACGGACGTTCACGTACATGACATGCGCAGCAGTGACGATGCCGATCCTCTTCGTCATCGGTGCGGCGATCGGCGTACGCACCCACGGCGGATTCGAGTCGGTCGCGGTCGCATGGGCCGTTGGTTATCCGATCGCGTTCTCGGTTCTTGCGTACATGGCCACGCAGACGATCGGCTGGTCCGCGCTCAAATACCTGCGCGCGGTGATTGGCGTGGTCGCGTGCTTGGTCGTCGCCGGCGCTATGGCGGCTGCACTGCGCTACGCGCTCGCGGGTTACTCGTCGGGCATTAAGCTACTCGCGACCGCCGGTACCGTCATCCTCGCGTCGGGATTCCTACTCGCGTACACGCAGGGACTCACGTTGCGCTCGGCGATGCGCTCGATGCGCGAGCCGCCCACCGATCCGTCCTTGTGATATTTCGGGCAGTCGGCATATGGTCCGCGCATGGCAAGGATCGGGTTGTGGCGGTACCTGTACGCACCATTTCACGTACAGATGGTTGTGATCCGGCGGTGCAACCTTTCATGTGGCTACTGCAACGAGTTCGATGATCATTCGCCGCCGGTTCCGTTCGAGGAACTGTGCCGGCGGATCGACAAGATCTACGAGCTCGGTGCATGGGCGATCGAGCTGACCGGTGGCGAGCCGATGGAGCATCCTCAGCTCGTCGATCTGGTTCGCTACGCGAAGCAGAAGGGCTTCTACAAGGTTCAGCTGATCTCCAACGCGTACCTGTGGA
>DASUFX010000580.1:0-14943 GCA_036274355.1 Kofleriaceae bacterium
ATCGCACGTGAGGTCGCCACGGCTACGACCACGTCCGAGCAAGGTGCGGAATCGAGGGCTGCGCGAAGCGAGCGCTTGAAGCAGCTCCTCGCCGAGTTAGTCGACGTTCTTGGCCACGACAACGACTTGCTGAGGACCCGCATGCGCGTCGACAGCGACAGCGAGCTTCAGGAGCGCGAGTTTCTGCGCAATGACATCATCCATCGGCTCGAGTCTGGTCACCTCGAAGCGCCCTGCCGAGAGTTGCAACTCCTCTCTGACTGGGTGTGGGCAGCGGAACATCAGCGGCTCAGCGCGCTGAACAAGCAGCACTCTGCATTGCTCGATCTCTGTCCGGACGCCGCCGCGATCGTCGACCTCGACGGCCGCATCCAGTACGTGAATCGAGCCGCGACGCTGCTGATCCACGCGATGACGGGGCTCGTCGACGAACACATCATCGGCAAGACGGCACGCGAGCTCGGCATCGTGATCGAGGCAGGTCCGTCACCTGCCGACCTTCCGGCTCTCGCACGCTCGAATTCGGTCGCCGAGGCGTTGCTCGCGGGGCATTGGCACGAGATCCGAGCGACGGCGGTCCGCGGAAAGGACGGTCGCGCGAACGCGCTCGGGCTCACCTTCACCGATATTCACGAGCGCAAGATCGGGCTGGTCCGGCTCGAGCTCCTCTCGAAGCTGAGCCGCCTCGTCGGCACCGTCGATCGCGACCAGCTCTGGACGGCGCTCAGTTACGTGGCGATCCCCCAGCTCGCCGACTGGTGTGTGGTCAGTGTCGTCGATGAGCGCGAGATCAAGTCCACGTTCATTTCGCATCGCGACCCGTCCAAAGCGTCACTGCGCGAGAAGCTCGTCAATCTCGCCATCGGTCCGCGACATCACCCGCTCTGGCAAAACTTGCTCTCGAGTGGCTTTCAGCTGCTCGCCGACGTCACCGATGACATGGTCCGAAAGCTGCTCGAAAGCGCACACGCCGATCTCGTCTCCCAGGTCGGCATTCGGTCGCTGATGGTCGTCCCGGTCGTCTCGCGCGGCAAGCTGATCGCGATCATCACGCTCGCATACACCAACGAGTCGGGACGACGTTACGGACGAGATGACCCGGGCGTCGCGCTCGAGCTCGCACTTCATGCGGCCCACATCGCCGAGAACGCACGCCTCGTCGCCGAAACCAAAGCCAGCGACGCGCGCTTTCGGATCGCCCTCGCCGAAGCTCGCACGATCGTCTACGAGCAAGACGCGTCACTCCGCTACGTCTTCGATTACGGTCACGAGCTCTCGGCGTCGATGCTAGGCAAGCGTGCGGCGGACGCACTGCCGCCCGACGAAGCAGCAGCGTTAGACAAGATCAAGCAGCACGTCCTCGACACGGGCGAGCCGGTTCACACCGAGATCGAGCTTTCGTTCGGTGGCGAAAAGCGCTGGTACCGCGAGACGATCGAAGCAGTCCGTGATCGGCGGGGTCGACGAGTCGGCGTGATCGGAGCGGCGACGGACTTAACCGAAGAGAAGGCCGCGCAAGCAGCACTTCAACAAGCCCTCGCGATTCGCGACCGCGTCATGGGAATCCTCTCGCACGACCTTCGCAATCCGCTCAGCACGATGACGATGGCTGCATCGATGCTTCTCCATACCGACGATGCTTCTGGCACCGTGAAGAACACGGCAATGATGATCGAGCGCGCCGCCAATCGCATGACCGAGATGATCGAGACGTTGCTCGACTTCACGCGGGTGCGTGTCACCGGCAAGCCGCTGTCCATCATCCTCAGCCACTGCAACCTTGCCGAGATCGTGAACGAGATCGTCGACGAAGCTCGCAACGCCGCCCCCGGCCGAACCATCGCGCTGGACGTTCGCGGCTGCACGACGGGGGTGTGCGATGCATCGCGAATTGGCCAGGCGCTCTCGAATCTGACAGCGAACGCGCTCACCTATGGCGATGCGACGCAACCCATCTCGATCGAGCTCATCGGGACCGATCGTGAGCTCTTGCTGCGTGTCCACAACGAGGGCCGCGCAATTCCCGAGGCGCTACAGCGTGTGATGTTCGAACCGTTCGCGCGAGGCGAAGAGGATGTCGTCTCACCGCACGGCCTCGGCCTCGGTCTGTTCGTCGTGCGAGAGATCGTCGCGTCACACAACGGTTCGATCGCAGTCGAGTCCACGCCCGAGGCAGGCACCACGTTCACGATCCGACTGCCGACTATTCCGCCTGATGCCGAGGCGGCCGGCACGATCGTCGACACGCATACCGAGCCTCCTGCCGTGCACTGATCAGATCCTGCCCGGCGCGCCGAACGTCGCGTGTAGACCACGCGCGAGCTCGACCTTCTCGTCCTCGGTCAGATCCGCGTCGCCGTGCATGAGCGTGTACTTGCTCGGCGGCATGTCGCGCCGGATGACGGTGGGTCCTGCCTCGTGCGCGAGCTCGTAGGAGCGATTCCACTCCGAGAAGTTCAGCACGCTGCGCCCGACTTCGACATCGCGTTGCAGCGTCCACGAGAACGGCGCGAGGTGCGAGTACCACGGCCACCGGGTCTCGTTGCTATGGCAGTCGAAGCACGCGCGCTTCGCGAGCTCGCGCGTGCGTGGTTGATCCCAACGCGGCTCTTGCACGACCGGCGGGTTCGAATGCGCGCGGCCGTACGGCACCAGCTGCAGCACACCGACGAAGCCAACGAAGAACGCGAGTCCCAGTACGACACCCTTGAACAAGCGACGTAGTGAGCGATGCATGCACCTTCGATGCGGTGGCCACCGCCCCATGGCCGGAGCAATTTGCCGCAGGGCTAAGTGGTCAGGAGTTGGCCGAATGCTAGGGTCCGCACATGTCCGAGCATCACGCGACAATTACATGGTCCACTGCTGTGCCTGTCGCCGACTTCGCGAAGGGCAAGTACTCGCGCGAGCACGAGTGGGCGTTCGATGGCGGCACGACCGTGCAGGCCTCGTCGTCGCCGTCCGTCGTGCCATTGCCGTGGTCGAGCCAAGGCGCGGTCGATCCGGAAGAAGCGTTCGTGGCCTCGATCTCGAGCTGCCACATGCTGACGTTTCTGTACCTCGCCATGAAAAAGGGCTTCGCGCTCACGAGCTACCGCGACGCCGCGGTCGGCACGATGACGAAGGGCGCGAATGGCGTGCCGTGGATTTCGAGGGTCACATTGCGTCCCGAGCTCGGATGGGCTGGCGACAAGCGACCCTCCGCCGCCGAGCTTGCCGACCTGCATCATCACGCGCACGAGCAGTGCTTCATCTCCAATTCGATCAAGACCGAGGTCGTCGTCGAGGGCGTTTAGTGGACTCCGCCGACGGCTCACGTCGAGACGCCTACGAGTGAAACCCTGCGCTGCGCCGCGGCACGCGCATTGCTCGCCGATCGGTCATGCGCATCTTCATGACAGGAGCGACCGGCGTTATTGGCCGTCGCGTGATTCCGCAATGTGTGCAGCGCGGCCATCAGGTCACGGCGATTGCGCGTTCACCGGAGGGACTCGCCGCGATCGAGCGGCTCGGCGCTACCGCGATCGTCTCTGATTTGTTCGACCGCGATCGACTCGCAACAGCGATGCCGGGCCACGACGTGGTGATCAATCTTGCGACGCACATGCCGTCGTCGACCATCCGGATGTTTCTGCCCGGCGCATGGCGCGAGAACGATCGCGTTCGTCGTGAAGGCTCTGCGACGCTCGTGGCGGCAGCACTTGCCGCTGGCGTCGGCCGGTTCATCCAGGAGTCGTTCGCGATGATCTATCGCGATAACGGCGATGCGTGGATTGACGAGTCATCGCCGATCGAGCCCGCTGCCTACAACCGCACGGTCGTCGACGCAGAACGTGCAGCACAGCGATTCACCGAGGCAGGACGCATCGGAATCGTACTTCGCTTCGGCGCATTCTACGGACCCGACGGCCGCTTCTTCGCTGACATGGTGCGCATGGTCAATCGCGGATTCTCACCGCTGCTTGGCCCAGCCGACGCATACATCTCGTCGGTCTCCCACGACGACGCGGCGGCCGCCGTGATCGCGGCGCTCGGGCTGCCGGCGGGTATCTACAACGTCGTCGATGATGAGCCGCTCACGCATCGCGAATGCATGAACTCACTCGCCGATGCGCTCGGCGTCCACCACCCACGAATCTTGCCGACGTGGCTGACGTACTTCGGTGGCACGCCCGCGCGCGTACTCGCCCGTTCGCTTCGCATGTCGAACCGTAAGCTCGAAGCATCGAGCGCGTGGAAGCCGAAGTTCCGGTCGGTGCGCGAAGGCTGGCCAAGCGCCATCGCGCCGTTCATTGCCGAGCCGCGGCCGCCTGCACACGTGGCGCCGACCGCGCCGGCTCGCTGACAGCACGATCACGACGCCGATCGCGCGCCGATCCGGAGGCGCTGCGCCCTACTTACAGTGCTTTGCCTCGTCGCGCGGCGGGCGCAGTTGCAGACCGACGAACTGCGTCGGGTTGTCGGGCGCACTCGGCGTCCACAGCTCGACGTTCTCCTTCTTACAGGTGAGCGCGAAGCCCCAGTCGAACCCTTGGTGCATCGCCCCTGCGATCTTGCAGTCGCCGTGTCTCGCATGCATCTGTTCCGCCAGCTTCTTCATCTGCGCGGCGGGCACCGGCATGTTCGCGAGGTACTTCTTGAAGATCTTGTCGTCCCACTTCGTGTGCAGCGACACGATGTCCGCCCCGGCCTTTGCGATCTCCGGCGGGGCCTGGATGCCGGTCGACGTGCCGATGAAGCCGTCGATCAAGCCCTTGCCGTTGATGTTGAGCTCCATCTCGAACGTGCCGCGCTCGCACTTGAGGCGAAAACCTCCCGCGGTCGCCGACACGATCTTGCTCGGCTCGAACGTGGTGCACGCGCCATGCAGTTTGAAATACGTCGCGAGCTCGTCGTGCTCGCGCGGATCGACCGGACGCGACAGATACGATGCAAGCTTCTTCTCGTCCCATTGGTTGTAAACCGTGAGCATCTTCTCCATCGCGTCGCTGAGCCCCTTGCTCGGCTGCACCGCCCGCGGTTCGGCCGCGCCGGTCTTGATCAGCTCGCTCATTGTCTTGTCGGCAAACGGAGCGGGATTGCCATTCCCGAAGTTCGTCAGCACGACAAGCCCGACGCCACGCGACGGCGAGAAGCGAATCTCCGAGCGGTAGCTGTCGATCGCGCCGTTGTGCGTGACGAGATCGTCGACCTCGCACGTCGCGAACTGACTCCAGCCAAATCCGTAGCTCATCGCCATCGCCGGCGGGTCGTACTTGAATCCCGCCGGCACGCCTGTCGAGTGCGCTTCGCGTAGCGTCGCACGCTTGATCTTGCCGCCATCGGCGTCGCTGCGCGGGGGATACGCAGACATCTGGAACGCGACGTACTTCGCCATGTCGCGCACGGACGAGTAGATTCCACCAGCGCCGTCGACAACGCCGAGGCGCGCGGGCTTCGGGTTATTCATCGGGCCCTTCGGTCCCGGCATGTATGCAGGCGCGAGCTTGGCCGCAGGCACTTGCTCGGGATCCCAGGCCGTCGCGGTCATGCCGAGCGGCGTCCAGATCCGCGCGCCGACCACGTCGTGGAGGTTCGACTTCGCCGCGCGCCCGACCACCATGCCGAGCAGACCGAACCCGAGGTTCGAGTAGTTCCACCGCGTGCCGGGCGCGCTCTCGAGCGGCAGCCCCTTGAGCGACTCGGTCACGATCTTGTCGGACGGCGTCGCCTCGAAATCGAACGTGCCCATGCGTGGCAGGCCCGACGTGTGGTTCGAGAGCTGGCGCAACGTGATCCGGGGCGAGTCACTCGTCGGATACACGAGCCCGTTTGCTTCGGGGATCCACTTCGCTAGCGGATCATCGAGATCCAGCGCGCCGTCATCGCGCAGCGACAGCAGCGCGAGGGCCGTGAACGACTTCGAGATCGAGCCGATGCGATACACCGTGTCGGCGTCCGGCACGGCCTTCGTCTCGACGTTCACGATGCCGTAGCCCTTCGCGTACGCGAGCTCGCCGTCGATCACGATGCCGAGTGCGATGCCCGGAATCCCTTGGGCCTTCAGCTCGTCGTCGAAGATCTTGTCGATCGCGGGAAACGCCGCTTCGAGCTTCTTCCGGCGTGCAGGGTCCTTGAACGCGAAGCCTGGCCCGTCGCCGACGGTCATTGCGGGCAGCGCAGTAGCGGTTGCCGCAGCAGCTGGCACTGCAGGCGGTGCTACCGCGCCCGCGGGTGCAGACACCGGTGCCGGCTGGTGCGACCCGCGTGGCGCAGATCCCGAGCAGGCGATCACCGAGGACAAAACGACCAGTCTGATTCGCATCGACGCGCAGCATACTCAGGCCTGGCTCGCCTCGCGACGCCGCGCACGAACTAACGTGGGTGCTTACGGGCTTGTCACCACCATCACCCAGCGAAAGCGCGCAGCGGCTCCGCGCACACGCAAGCCGATCCTCGGCGCCGCAGGTAAGAACGCTGCGCTGCCGACGACCTCGAGCGATGGGTCAGAGGCGTAACATGCATAACTAGTCCCGGACCGCCGAAGTCTGAGCTCGATCGGGTCGCCAGGGGTGAGCGCATGCGCAGCGCTGTTGATTTCCGTCGCTGTGCTCGCGTCGAAGACGCGCAATAGCTCCTGGGTCCCGTCGGCGAGGCCGGCGAGCTGACAGGCGACCGATTTGTCCGTGTTGGGTTCCAGCCGATCGATCAGGTTGACGGAACCGAGGTTGAGCCCACTCGCGGTGATCAGATCGATGACAACGCTGGCACGCACCTCGACGCGTGCGGCCGATGGCGACGGCATCGTCAGCAGCGACGTCGCGCTATCACCGGCAAGCAGCGACATTTCGCCGCTGTTGATCATCGCCGTGCCCGACGACGTCCAGGTCGTCGGCAACGCACCGGTGAACCCTTCGAACGCGACAAGCGTGTCGCCAGCGGTCGCTGGATTCGGATCGCACGCGTTGCCGACTCCATCGCCATCGCCATCGGAATTGTCGGCAAACGGCGGGCACGGATCGCATACGTCCCCGGTGCCATCGCCATCGTCGTCGGCTTGGTTCGTGTTGGCGACATCCGGGCAGTTGTCGATCGAATCGACGACGGTGTCCTGATCGCGATCCCCGTCGACATAGGCGTCCGCTTCCCCTCCGTCGGGGTACGAACCCGGCACCTCGCAGCTCTCGATGCCGTCATGCGCCACACATTGTTGTTCCGCCGGACAGCGCGGCTGAGTACCGGGCGCCGCGCACGGCGCGCCGGTCGGAGCACGTGGCGAGAAACAGCTCGCGAACAGGACCGCGACAGATCCAGTACAACGCCGCATCGCGCGCGCATCCTACTGCAAGTGATCGCGCTGCGAGGTTGGTTATCGTCGTTGTGTGACAACGAGCGCAAACAGTTGTTTGCAGTTGCGACGAGCTAACGCGGATTCTTCGCGATGATCTTCTTGACCTCCTCGGCGCTGAACGCACGCGAAGTCGTCGTGCGCACGTTGCCGAGGGAGCTCACTTGAAGCGACAGCGAGGCGGCTGTCTCGTCATCCGGCGCTTCGAACAGCGCGACAACGTCGTAGTCGCCCGTCGTCCACACTTCCTGGATGAGGCGACCACCTGCTTCCTTGATCGCCGCCCACCACTTTTCTGCACGCGTGACGGTGTCCTTGTAGTTGCGAATCCCTTGGTCGGTCAGTTTCGCTAATGTGACGTACATCGGCATGCACCACGTGGGTGCAACGCACACGCCACGGCCTCACCACAGCCTGTAACTGACTCTTCACGGCCATGCGCAACCCCGCGAAGTCCCCGTGAGCACCTCTGGCATCAGGTCTTGCAGTAGCGTGGAGCCATGATGAGGTGGGTCCTTGTCGCGTGCGTCGCGACTGCTTGTGGTGGCTCGTCGAAGCACGGCCCGACTGTCGATCCCGAACGCGCGCGCATCGAGGCGATGGAGCCACCATCGCCGTACGTGACGCAGTCGGTCCGCGGTTACACGTCGCCGACTGCGTGTTCGCAGGGACCGTTCCGCATCGAGGCGAGCGCACTCGGCGCGCACTTCGGCGAACAGCTCGAGGTGAGTATCTGCGCGCCGCGCAGTCTGCAGGGCGACTATCAGTTCACGAAGGGAACCGATCGCGACGAGGTCAAACACTTCGGCGATCGCAACAACAGCGAGAAGTGTCTGCCGACCGCAGACGAGCTCGCGCGTTACGGCGCGGTTAGTGGCGGCGCGAGTGGCGGAGGCGGCACCAGCGTCGCGAGCGGCGGCGGAGGTGCCACGAGCCAATCATCGCGCGCGACGAGCGTTGCATCAGCCACGGCGGCGTCCGCACCAGTCCAGCTCGCCGAGGTAAGCGGCACCGTCGCCGAGAAGTGCCCGCACGGCACCTATCTCAGCGGCATCCTCTACTACACGATCGTGAGCAGCGGCGATCACGAAGCCTGGAAGCAGGGCATGTCGCTCGTGCTCGACGTGTGGTCGACCGAGCCGCTCGATCTGACCGGCGCCGTGTTCGTCGTGATCCAGCGCGGCGTTCGCGCCGACATGACCGCCGATGCGTGGAAGAAGTACAACGAGGACTGGGACCGCTGGAACAAGCTGTGGAACGCGTACCTCGATGGCGAGGTCACGGCCGGACGCGCCACGCTCGTGGACAACACGGCGCGCTCCAGCGCCGCGCCCCCACCCGCGCGCACCGAAGTGAAACCGCCGAAGCCGAGCGTGCACGCCGAATGGATCGCGGGCTTCTGGCAGCTGCGTGGCGAATGGATCTGGAGTGCTGGATTCTGGCGCGTGCCCGAGTCCGACATCGTCGCGGAGCAGACGGTCGAAGCACCCATCGCGCCGCCACCGCCGAAGGCCGAGGCTCCACCACCGCCACCCGCACCGCCTGCATCACCACCGCCGGCGCCGACCGTCACGGCCAGCGCGACCGTGACAGTCACGCCACCCGCGCCTGCGGCGACCGCGAACCTCGTGTGGACACCGGGCTACTGGGCGTGGAACGGCACCGCGTACATCTGGATCGAAGGCGCGTGGCGAATCCCGCCGCAGGCGAACGCGCGCTGGGTTGCGCCGACGTGGCAACCGCGTCGTGGCCGCGTCGTGATGGTGCCAGGCGGCTGGTCGGTTTCCGTGCACATCGGGCGCTAGCAACGAGCCACGCGACTAGGATGCGCGCATGTTGCGCGCTGCCCTCGTCCTGTCTGTCGTGCTCTTCGCCTCGCCCCTTCACGCTGCGCCGACCCTGATCAAAGCGGCGCACGTGCTCGACGGTGTGTCGGCGAAGGCGAAAGACAATGTCGCGATCCTCGTCGACGGCGATCGCATCACCGCGGTCGGCCCAGCCGCGGAGCTCGCGAAGAAGGCGCCGAATGCCAAGGTCATCGACCTTGGCAACGCGACCGTATTGCCCGGACTTATCGATGCGCATACACACGTGTTCCTCGACGACGACGTCGGGCCTGGCGTGTACGACGCGATCCTGCTCAAGCAGAGCGTGCCGTATCGCGCGATCGCAGCCGCTGCAAACGCCCGCAAGGCGCTGCACTACGGGTTCACGACGCTGCGTGATCTCGAGACCGAGGGCGCGATGTACGCCGACGTCGACGTCAAGACCGCCATCATCCGCGGCATCACCGAAGGACCGCGCATGCAGGTCGCAACGCGCGCGTTCGCGCCGACCGGCATGTATCCGCTCAAGGGCTACAACTGGGAGCTCACGATGCCGATCGGCGTACAGACGATCGACGGCGTCGACGAGGCCCGCAAGGCAGTCCGCGAGCAGGTCGCTCACGGCGCCGACTGGATCAAGTTCTACGCCGATCACGGCGTCTACGAAGGCAAGCCGGACAAACCCGTACGCTCGATCGTCAACTTCACCGCCGCAGAAGCAGCCGCGATCGTCGACGAGGCGCACAGGCTCGGCGTGAAAATCTCGGCGCACGCGAACGGCTGGGACGGCATCGATGCCGCGTTGCGTGCGGGTGTCGACTCGATCGAACACGGCCAGGGGCTCACCGACGACTTGCTCGTGCGCATGGTGAAACAGCGCGTCGCCTGGTGCCCGACGCTGCTCGCGTATCGCTATTCCGAGCAGAAGCTCGGCAAGAATGCGCGCTCGTTCATGATGGCACCGCACGCGCGCGCGCTGGCCGCCGCGCACAAGCGAGGGGTTCAGATCGTATTCGGCACCGACGCGGGTGCATTTCCGTGGACCATGAATCCGGCCGCAGAAGCGAAGCTCATGGTCGATGCCGGCATGCCGGCCGCCGACGTGGTTCGCGCGATGACGTCAGCCGCCGCGACGCTGCTCGATCCGTTCTGCCGTGCGGGCGCGAAGCAATGTGCGAGCTCGGATGTCGGCGTGATCGCGGTCGGAAAGCTCGCGGATCTTGTCGCCGTCGCCGGCGATCCGCTCGAGGACATCACGCAGCTCGAGCACGTGAAATTCGTGATGAAGGCCGGCGTCACGTACTGACGAGCGCAGATCCTGCCGCCCGCTTGCGCAGATTCCAGAACCGCGGTGCGCGCCGCCGTGCGAGGATCCAAACGTGAGGTTGGTCGTCTGCGGGCTGTGCATCGTCGCTGCGGGGTGCGGTCGCCTAGGATTCGGCGAACGGACCGGCGGCGGCACAGGTGACGGCGGCGGCGGCTCCGACGACGGTCAGCTCGATGACGGCGGTGGCTCGGGTAGCGTCGACGGCCCGATGGGCGACGGTCCGGGCACCGATGCGTTCGTGTGCGTGACCGGCCCCAACCACGACGAGGACGGCGACGGCGTTCGCGATGCCTGCGACGTCTGCCCGCACATTCCCGATTCGGCGCAGGCCGACACCGACGGCGATCGCGTCGGCGACGCGTGCGATCCGGAACCGAACAACGCGCGCCAATCGATCCTGCTGTTCGATCCGTTCGTCACGATCGGCGCGAGCTGGACCAATGGCGGCGCGACTCAGGGCACCGACGAGATCATCATCGATGCACGCGGCGGCAAGGCGTTCCGGATCACCCGATCGATCACGCCGACGCACGACCTGTTCATGATCGGCGCGACCACGGGTGCGGGCGATGCTTCGACGCACCACATCTCGCTCGTCACGTTTCCGAACACCGGCAACGCCGACGCGTACTGCGAGATGTACGACAACGGCTCGAGCACGGCCACGCAGTTCACGTGGACGTTCGACAACATGACCTACATGCACGGAGCGCCCTCGTCGTGGGGCGCCACGCGGCTCGCGAACGGCTCCGGCACGTTCTCGTACGATCTCGACGTCAGCCAAGTGACCTGCAAGTCGACGTGGCAGAGCAACCAGCGCATCAGCACGGCCGCACGCCCCGCGATCGCGGCGGAGAAGTTCATGATCTACGGCGAGAACCTGCTGATGCGCGTGCAGTACATCATCATCATTCGCACGAACTGATGGACACGCTCACGATCGCGCGTCAGCTGGCGGACTTCCATCCGAGCGCACGCCTGCCCTGTCCGGCGTGTGGCGTGAGTGTGAATGGCGACAATCTCGCGAAGCACCTCGCCAAGGTCCACGCCGACTTCTCGTCGCTCACCCCACCGTGGCGCGGACGCGGCTGGTTTGGCCTATTGCCGGCAAGCATCGCCTTCGACGGTGACGCGATCGTGCTGCGCCGCCTCGGACAGCGGCGCGTGTCGCTTCCGTGCAAGCTCGAGGTGGGCACCCTCGTTGGCACGCGGCCCGACGCGATCTCGGCGAACCAATCCGTGGACTACAACACGCCCGGAGAGACCGTGCGCGTCGGCCGCTACCTGCGGCTCGTCGGCGATCGCTCGATCACGATCGGCTGCCGCAGCGCGACGCAGTTCCATGCCCATTGGCGGCGCGAGCAACTCATCGATGGCGGCCGGCGGCGGAGTTGTCACGTCATGCTCTCGCGCCCGGCACTCGCGGCGATCGAATACGAGCTCGCGCGTCGCGGCATGCTCGTTCCCCAGTCGCAGTGACGTCAGCGCGGCGCGAGCGTCTGCCAGTCACTCACACAGTCGGGCGGGCACTGATCCACGGAGGTGCCTTTGACGTGGAAGCAAGGCCTCCCCAGCTCGTCGGCACCCTCGCTGACCGACGCGCACACGACACGTACGCAGTCTCCGACATCGAGAACGCGAAGCCACGCATCAGCCATGTCGAGATCCATCTCGATCGATACGCGAGCCCTACGTATCTCTGCATCCCCGAGCTCGCGAACGCGCCACGGCGATAGCGCGAGCTCGAGGGTCATCATGCCTGCGCCGAGCTCGCGCGCGCCCACCACCTCCGCGACCAGCCCTTCGAGCTCGAATACTTTCTCAGCCGGCGGCATATGCATCATGCGGTCGAAACGGTGGTCGCGGATGCTCGAGGTACACGCGCATCGACGGTCGACTGACGGCGCTATCGAGGAATGCTTTCACGCGATCCGGAAGCGGATAGCTCGTCCGGTCGAGACGCAGCAATGTCAGCGCGAGATCCGCATGCGCCATGTTCCAGTGCGCGGGATCGAGGTCACCGGCGGCAAGAAGGCGCTCGGTGAGAGCAACGAGCTCACGCGCCTCGCGCTCGCACGCACGCGACATCGGAGGTGGCTGCGGCTCGGGATACACGCACATCCACCACGAGCGTTCGGTGCGCAGCGCCCACACGTCCGCGCGGACGAACGCCATCAGCTGGCGCGCCTTTGCTCGCGCATAGGTATCCGCCGGCAACAGCCGCGGGTACGCCGGAGGTGGGAACACCTCTTCGAGGTACTCGATGATCGCGCTCGACTCGGCAAGCCAGACATCACCGTGCTGCAACGCCGGCACGCGCGACACGTTGGTACGACTGACCAGCGCCGGCGGCACCCCACCGCCGTCCCGCAGCAGCGCGCGCGCCTTCGAATAGACCAGCTGCTTTTCTTCGAGCGCGGTCACGCACGACGCATCCCACTGGTTCACGAAGTAACCATCGACATACAGCGTGAGCGTCCGCTCGCGCGATGCGTTGTGGGAATCGGTCACCAAGCCGACGGTAGCATCACGGCGCGTCGCACCGGCGCCAACTGCCAGTCGCTCTCACTACCCCGCCGCGCGGATCGCCGGCAGGGACTCTGTCGCCTTGGAAACGCGGATCTCGGACATCGCCTTGCGCAGGCGCTCGCTGCCGAACGGCCGCAGCACCGTCTCGCGGACGCCTAGCACCTGCCGCAGGTCGGACTCGACACGGCCGAGCGCGATCAGCGCGCCGGTCCACCGATCGCCGCGCACGTTCAACAGCGCCTGGATGTCCGCTTCGGTCAGCGCATCAAAGTCGACGATCGCGATCATGGTCGGGCGTTCCGCCACTCGAGCGACGAGGTCTGCGACGCTCGCAGCAACGACGACGCGAATCGCTTCGTCCGTCAGCTCCTCGTTGATCCATCGCACCGTGGACGTACGAGGTGCATAGGCCACTACTGTCCGTCGTACACGCTGCCGCCCCGGAGCCATAGTTCTCGACCATCGTACGAAAGATCACGCCGGCAGTCGGTTACGAGTGGGGATAGCGCGAAGCGCGCAACGCCTGCGCACCCTAACGTCGCGAGTTGCCTGCGACTTCGATCGTTTCGCTGACGAGACAGTCTGGTCAGCTCCACGCCGGGCGAGATCGCTATTCGATAGCCTCGAACGGCTGGCCCGGAATCCAACCCGGCAGCGCGGCCGCCTGTTTGATCCACGTCGTTAGCTGCGCCTCGTCGAGCGTGTCGTCCTCGTGAATGTCGAGGTACCGCGTGCCCTTGTTCTTGCTCGGCCCGGGCGGCAGTGGTCGCAGCGCGGTGCCATGGAAGAACGTCAGCTTCACGTAGCGCGCGAAGACGTGAAAGCTGAGGAACCAGCCCTGCCCTTCGAGCCCGTAGAGCGGAGAGTTCCACTTCACCGCTTTGCACACGTTCGGCACGCTTCGCACGATCAGCGCGTCGAGCCGCTTGCCGAGCGCACGCTTCCAGTCCGGCATCGCAGCGATGTACGCCTGCACGGGCGCATCGCCGTCGGCCATCGCGATCTGCGGATTGCCGCCCGAGAGCAGAACAACCGGTTTCGCTTTCGCCTTGGCTGGCGACTTGCGCGGCGCACTCGTACGCGACGTCGCCTTCTTCGGCTTTGCTTTGCTGCGCATCACTTCTTGCTCTTGGCTGCTTTCGCTCGAGCCTTCGCAGGCGCCTTCTTCTTCACCTTGCTCTGATTGAACACGATCGCGGCGCGCACCATGTTCTCGAGCGCTCGCTCATCGACCTTGTCGCCCTCGAACAGATCGAGCGCGCGCCACTGGCCGCCATCGAGGCCCGCGTTGAACAGCTTGTCCGGATCAGGAAGGCGCGCGCCGTTCGAGAACGTCAGCTTCACCTTGTCCTTGTGCGCGTTGCCCACCGCGATCATGCCATCGCGCGACCACACCGGGCTTCCCATCCACTTCCATTCCTCGATGATCTCTCGGTCCACGTCGAGGATGATCTTGCGGACCTTCGCGAGCGTCTTGCCACGCCAATCGCTGAGTCCTGCAATCAGCTGGTCGATGCGTTCCGAGGGATTCATGGGATGTCTCTAGCGCGACAGCTGGGTGATTTGAATGATGTTGCCGCACGTGTCCTTCAACATCGCGATCGTCGCGAACGTCACGTCGGTGGGCGGCATCGTGAACTCGGCACCCTTCGCCTTGATGCGCTCGTATTCGCCCTTCACGTCGTCCGTGTAGAACATCGCCGCGGGCTGGCTCTGCTTGAACATCGCCTCCTGGTACGCCTTGGCCGCTGGATCACTGTTGAGCGCCAGCAGCAGCGCCGTGCCCTCTCCGTCGCCGGGCGCCGTCACCGTGAGCCAGCGAAACGAGCCGTTCGTCTCGTCATCCTTCTTCGCGAAGCCGAGCACGTCGGCATAGAAGCGCAGGCACTTCTCCTGATCGTCGACGTAGACGTGCGCGAGCTTGATGTTGAGCC
>DASUFX010000581.1:0-6428 GCA_036274355.1 Kofleriaceae bacterium
CGCGGTCGGCATCGCGCTTGTCGTGCTCGACGGCGCCCTGCCCGCTCGCGTCGGCGCTGCGTTCGAGCTCGCGGTTGCCGCGATGCTGATCGCGCTCGGCGCGCGTGCGGTGATCCGCGGCGTGCGCAACACCGACGGCGAACCGGTGCCGCATCGTCACTTCGGCGTCGAGCACGTGCATGGCGGCGCTGGCTCGCACGTTCACGTCGGTGCGCGCGCTGTCGCGTGGCGGCCACTCACCGTCGGCATCGTGCACGGTCTCGCCGGCAGTGGCGCACTGACCGCGCTCGCGTTCGCAGAGCTGCCGACCAGCAGCGCACGTGTGCTCTACATGATGGTGTTCGGCGCGGGCTCGGTCGCCGGCATGGCGATCGCGACCGGACTCGCCGGCATCGCGCTCCAACGCGTCGCGCGTGGTGCGGCCACGCGGCGCTGGCTCGCGATCACGACGGGCCTCATCTCGTGCGGCGTGGGCGTGAGCTGGGCGCTCGGCTAGTGCGTAGCTTCGCGTAATCGCCAGCGCGACATGCGCGCGTCGGTCGTGCGGCTGTGCGCCTGCGCGCTAGCGCCGGCGCTCAACCCATGATCTCGCACGAACAATCCCGGCATATCGGCTGCACTACTGACCCGCATGGCAAATCGCGGCGATGTGCTCGCGAAGGGCTTCATTCGAGAGCTCGATGGCCTGCGCGGCATCGCGATTCTCATGGTCATGGTGCATCGCTTCTGGCCGCGCACCGGCGTGGGTGTTGCGGCGGACGTCGCGGGCGCAGGTTGGATCGGCGTCGATCTGTTCTTCGTGATCAGCGGGTTCTTGATCGCCGGCATCTTGCTCGACACTCGGGGCGACACCGGCTACTTCCGCAACTTCTACGCGCGTCGCGCGTTGCGCATCCTGCCGCTCTACTACCTGTTCGTCATCGGCGTGTTCGTCGCATTCGCGCACAACGCCGAGTTCCTCGCGCGTGCCGGATCGCCGTTCTGGTATCTCGTGCATCTCGGCAACGTGCCCGAAGGCCTCCTCGGTCTGAACACGCCGTACTGGATCGCGCCGGTGTGGTCGCTCGCGATCGAGGAGCAGTTCTATCTGACGTTCCCGTGGCTCGTGAACGGAGTCGATCGCCGCAGGCTGACGATCGTGCTCGTGAGCATGATCGTGATCGCACCCGTGATCCGGATCATCACGATGTTCGAGTTCCCGGACCAGGAACGCGTGCAGTACCTGTTCACGCTCTGCCGCATCGACACGATCGCGATCGGCTGCTTGCTCGCCGTCGTCATGCGATCGGTCGATGTCGAGCGCTGGCGCCATCGCGCGACGCTCGGCGCACTCGCCGTGCTGCCGACCGTCGTCGTGATCGCGATCGCGAGCCGTCTCGATCGCACGAGCCCGTTCGATCGCGTGTTCGGCTACAGCGTCGTCGCAGTCGGCTGCGTGTGCGTCGTCGGGCTCGTCGTGATGTCGCGCGGCAGCCGTGCAACTGCGCCGCTCCGGTTCAAGCCGCTCACCTACCTCGGCAAGCTGTGCTTCGGCCTCTACCTCTTGCATCGTCCGGCCGACACGATCGTCACCGCGATCGGCGCGCGGCTCGGGATCCGCCACGATCTCTGGCTGCTGCTGCCGAAGATCGCAGTCGCAACAGCGCTGGCGACGATCTCGTGGCGCATCCTCGAGCAGCCGTTCCTGCGCCTGAAGGACCGCTTCGCAACCGCGCGCCATCCGAGCGCCGAGGTCGCGCCGCCGCCGACGGTCGCGCTGCCTACACGGCCCGGCTTCGTCACGCGCGCGCTGCGCATGATCGGCATCTTGCTCGTGCTGCTCGTCTCGAGTTGCGGTGACGACAGCGCGCGCAATCCCGACGGCGGCGTAGTAGGCGACGCAGATGCCGGCCTCGATCCCGACATCGGATCAGGTTCCGATATCGACGCGAGCGTCGTGCCCGTGCGCGTGCTGTACCCGGAAGGCATGCGGCACTCGCCGATCACCCCGGCCATCGTCGCCGGCTTGCAATCGATCGCCAGCTCCGGTCAGCGTGCGAACGTGTTCGCGAAGGTCGGCGACTCGATCACGGTCGCGCCGGAATTCCTGTTCTGCTTCGACGGCGGCACCGTCGACCTCGGCGGCCGCACCGACCTGTCGCCGACGCTCGCGTACTTTCGTGCCGGCAACGCGGCCGGTACGTCACCGTTCGCACGTGACAGCTATGCCGCACGCAGCGGCACGACCGCGCAGGACGCGCTCGCCGGCAATCCATCGGCGCTCGAACGCGAGATCACGACGATCGCACCGCAGCTCGCCGTCGTCATGTTCGGCACGAACGAAGCCCGCTTCAGCTACTCACTGGAACAATTCGCCGGGCCGCTGTGGGATGTGATCGATGGCTGCATCGCGCGCGGTGTCGTGCCGATCATGTCGACGATTCCACCGAGCAATGCATCGTCGTCAGCCGACGCGCGCGTCCCGCTGTACAACCGCGTCATCCGTGCGATCGCGCAGGGCCGCGGTGTACCGCTCGTCGATTTCCATCGCGAGCTCGTCTCGCTACCGAGTCGCGGCATCTCGAGCGATGGTATTCACCCGAGCGTATCGCCGAGCGGCGGCTGCGTGCTCACCGCGGCAGGCCTGCGCTACGGCTACAACGTTCGTAACCTCATCACGCTCGAAGCACTCGCGCGCACGCACGCCGCGATCGCCGGAACCCCAGCCGACTCCGATGCTCCAGTGCGCGGCGGCACCGGCAGCGAAGCCGATCCGTTTACCGGCCCGCTGCCGTTTGTCGACATCGGCGATACGACTGCCGGCGTCGCCCACGTCGGTCACAGTTGCGGCAGTGCGAGCGGCCACGAGGTCGCCTATCGCGTCATGGTCCCGAGCGCGCGCTCTCTCTCGGTCTACGTCGTCGACCGCGCCACGACGAATGTCGATATCCGCATCCTGGTCAACGGTGCGTGTGTCGGGTCGGGCGACGCGAGCGCGAGCGCGAGCGTACCCGCCGGCAACGTCGACGTGCTCGTCGATGCCCGCACCCCGAACAGCGAGGGCGAGTACGTTGTCGTGATCCAGTAGCTCCCGGTTCGCGCAGCTCGTGCAGCGTGCGCCACAGGTACGCAATGGTTGCGCGAGTCCTCGCGTCTTCAACCGACTCGGCGCGGCACGTCCCTTGAAATCTACGATCACGGCAAGTTTGCGAACGGCGGTTCCGTGATGACCCGCGCACCCCGCATCACCTTCCTCGGCGCGACGGACACCGTCACGGGATCACGATATCTCGTCGAGCACGACGGCGTCCGCATCCTCGTCGAGTGCGGATTGTTCCAAGGGCCGAAGAAGTTACGCGTGCGCAACTGGGAACCGCCCACCTTCGACGTGACGAAACTCGACGTGGTCATCCTCACGCACGCGCACATCGATCACAGCGGCTATGTGCCGAGGCTATGCAAGCTCGGCTATCGCGGTCGCATTTACTGCACCGACGGCACACGCGACCTGCTGCATATCCTGCTTCCCGATGCTGGTTATCTGCAGGAGGAAGAAGCACGCCTTGCCAATCGCGAAGGCTACTCGCGGCACAAGCCAGCGCTGCCGCTCTACACGCGCGAGGATGCCGTAGCCTCGCTCGACCAGCTCTTTGCCGTCGGTTTCGGCGAGAGCTTCGCACCGGCGGCCGGCGTGACCGCCACGTTCACGCGTGCCGGCCACATCGTTGGCTCGAGCTGTCTGCGCCTTGCGCTCGGCGGAACATCGGTGACGTTCACTGGCGACGTCGGACGCCCCGACGATCTCGTGATGAAGCCGCCCGATCGTTTGCCCCAGACCGACTACCTCGTAGTCGAGTCGACCTACGGCGATCGTCGGCACCCTGCCTGTGACGTCGCCGAAGACATCACGCGCGTCGTCAACGAGACCTACGAGCGACACGGCACGCTCGTGGTCCCCGCGTTCGCGGTTGGCCGCGCGCAGCACCTCCTCTACGTGCTCGCCGAGCTCAAGGCCAAACGGCGCATTCCTGACATCAAGGTCTATCTCGACAGCCCGATGGCGATCGACGCGACGAAGCTGTTCTGTGATCACAAGCTCGAACATCGAATCAGCGAGAGCGCGTGCACGCTGATGTGCAAGCTGCCCGAGTACACGCACACTGCGGATCAGTCGAAAGCGATCGATCGCAGCAACACGCCGTCGATCATCATCTCGGCGAGCGGGATGGCGACGGGAGGCCGCGTGCTGCACCATCTGCGGCGTTTCCTGCCCGACGCGCGCAGCACGGTGCTGCTCGTCGGCTATCAAGCGGCGGGAACCCGCGGGCGCTCGCTCCTCGACGGCGCCGACGAGCTCAAGATCCATGGCCAGTACGTGCCGGTGAAGGCGAAGATCGTCCAGATCGAGGCGCTGTCCGCGCATGCGGACTATCGCGAGATGATCACGTGGCTGCGCGCGAGCAACATCCACCCGAAGCGCGTGTTCGTCACGCACGGCGAGCCGCAAGCAGCCGACGGAATGCGGCGCCGCCTCGTCGAGGAATTCGGTTGGACAGTCAGCGCTCCGAGCTTTGGTGACCAAGGAGTGCTCGAACCATGACCCGTTGTGCCTGTACCGAGATTCATCCGGCGCGCCGCATCGTGCTCACCGGTGGGCCGGGCGCCGGCAAGACCGCCGTGTTGGAGATGATGCGCAAGACGCTGTGCGAGCACGTCAGAATCGTGCCCGAAGCGGCGAGCATCGTGTTCGGCGGCGGGTTCCCGCGCGGGAACGCGCTCGAACAGCGTCGGGCCGGGCAGCGTGCGATCTTCTACGTCCAGCGCGAGCTCGAGGCGGCGATCATGGAGGAGAACGCGGCGATCGCGCTGTGCGACCGCGGCACCATCGATGGCCTCGCCTACTGGCCCGGTCCCGACGAGCTGTGGCCGTCAGTCGGGACGACGCTCGACGAGCAGCTTGCCCGCTATCACGCCGTGATTCACCTGCGCACACCGCCGGTCGAGAGCTACAACCGTCAGAACCCGTTGCGCATCGAGTCCGCGGTCGAAGCAGCGGCAATCGACACGCGCATCGCAGGTGCGTGGGCGAAACATCCACGTCGCTTCGAGGTCGACTCGATGCCGGACTTCATCGCAAAGGTCGCGCGCGTGGTCGCGATCGTCCGTGGCGAGCTGCCCGAGTGCTGCCGCAAGCATCCAGTCGCCGAGCTCGGTGAAAGAAGAGGTGCGTGATGGAAATCCGAAGCTACGCGAGCATGCCCGCAAGCCGCTAACCAACCAGTCTGATTGGAGTCATCCTTGTAGGTGTAATGAAGTCGAACCGGCCGCGTCGTAGGGCCGAGGACGCAAGCAACATGTCGCAGCACCATCCGCACTCGCACGGCCACGCCAACGCGCATCACCAGCACGACGCGATGCCCGGTAGCGACGCTGCGAGGGATCCCGTCTGCGGCATGACGGTGAAGCCAACGACCGCGCATCGCACGATGCACGATGGGCACGAGGTTCTCTTCTGCAGCGCGCGCTGCCGGGAGAAGTTCCTCGCGAACCCCGCGCAGTACACGAAATCCGCGGAGCACACGCACGCCAAAGCGCCGCCCGCTCCCGCCGTCCCCGCGCCGACTCACCCCGTAGCGGGTACGGTCGAGTACACGTGCCCGATGCATCCGGAGATCGTCCGCGATGCCCCAGGCAGCTGCCCGATCTGCGGCATGGCACTCGAGCCGCGCGTGCCCACGCTCGAGGCTGGTCCGGATCCCGAGCTCCTCGCCATGACGAGACGCTTCTGGATTTCGGCCGGGCTGTCGTTGCCGCTGCTCGTGATCGTGATGAGCGAGAGGGTCGGCGTCACGCTGCTCGCTGGCCGCACGCGCGTCTGGGTAGAGCTTGCGCTCGCGCTGCCCGTTTGCACGTGGGCAGCCTGGCCGTTCTACGCGCGTTTCGCGCAGTCGCTGAAGAACAAGAGCCCGAACATGTTCACGCTCATCGGGCTTGGCGTGGGCGTCGCGTTCATCTACAGCCTCGTCGCAGCGCTTGCACCAGGCATCTTTCCCGACGCGTTCCGTAACCACGACGGCACCGTCGGCACGTACTTCGAGGCCGCTGCCGTCATCACGACATTGATCCTGCTCGGTCAGGTACTCGAGCTTCGTGCGCGAAGCTCGACGGGCGCCGCCATTCGCAAGCTTCTCGGCATGGCAGCCAAGTCGGCGCGCCGGATCAAGGAGGATGGCAGCGAGGAGGACATTCCACTCGAGCACGTCCACGTCGGTGACAAGCTGCGCGTGCGACCCGGAGAGAAGGTGCCGGTCGACGGCGTCGTGCTCGAAGGCGTGTCTTCGGTCGACGAATCGATGGTCACCGGCGAACCGATTCCGGTCGAAAAGCACCAAGGCGAGCGACTGATCGGCGCCACCGTCAACGGCACCGGCGCCCTCGTCATGCGCGCC
>DASUFX010000582.1:0-8301 GCA_036274355.1 Kofleriaceae bacterium
AGGTCGTCGATACGTCGCTCGGATTCAAGGAAGCGAAGGAGCGCTGGAACGATCAGTTCGAGCGTCGCTACGTGTCGCTCGTGTTCGCGGCGAATCAAAACAACGTCACGCGCGCCGCCGAGCACGCCGGGCTCTCGCGTCGACACTTTCGCGAGCTTCTGTACAAGCACGGTATCGTCGAGCGACCGGCAGACGACGACAACGAATGAAACGTTTCGGCGCCTACGAGATCCTGCACGAGCTCAAGAGTGGTGGCATGGGCTCGGTGTTGCTCGCGCGCCGTAAAGGCCCCGGCGCGTTCGAGCAGCTCGTCGCGATCAAGACGATCCGGCCCGAGCACGCCGGCACGCCCGCCGTGCGCGCGATGTTTCTCGACGAGGCCGCGATCCTCGCGCGCCTCAACCACCCGGGCATCGCGACCGTGCACGACTTCGGCGAGGAAGCCGGCACGCTCTACATGGTCATGGAGTACGTCGCGGGCATTCCGTTCCGCGAGCTCGTCGAGCATCGGCCGCCGCCGACCGTGCTCGCGCGCGCGATCGCCGAGGCGTGCCGTGGCCTCCACGCGGCGCACGAGCTGCGCGACCTCACCGGCCATCCACTCGATCTCGTCCATCGCGACATCAGCCCCGACAACTTGATGCTCGGCTTCGACGGTCACGTCAAAGTGATCGACTTCGGTATCGCGCTCGTGAAGAAGAACCGGCAGGCACCGGTCACCGAGTTCGGCACGGTCAAGGGCAAGCCGCCGTACATGTCGCCGGAGCAGGTCGCAAACGAACCGATGGATCGGCGCAGCGACATCTTCTCGCTCGCGGTCGTGCTGTGGGAGCTGCTCACGCAGCGCAGTCTGTTCGAGGGCGACTCGATCTACGCGATCGCGTTTGCAGTCGGCAATCAGACGATCCTGCCGCCGTCGCAGTACGCGGGCGCGTTGCCATACGGCCTCGACGCCGCGATCATGAACGCGCTCGACCGCGATCTCGCGCGCCGCACGCCGACAGCTGCGGCGTTCGCCGAGCAGCTCGAGCAAGTGATCCAGCACGCCGGCGGCGAGACGCTCGAAGCGTGGGCAGAGCGTGTGCTCGCGACGCCGCGCGCCGAACATCGCACCTGGCTCGCCGACGTGATCAGCGGCACCGAGCTGCCGAAGATCGTCGGCCGCGCGACGGGGCAGGTGACAGAGCTCGCGCCGATCGGTGCGAAGACGCCGCAAGCGGCGATTCCCGCCGCGATGATTCCTGCGGCCGCGCCGCTCGTGCCCGAGCACAAGACGCCGACATCGATCGGCGGCACCGCAGTCACCGACGGACTCTCGCGTCCGCCGCGCAGTCGCGTCGCGCCAGTCGTCGTGTTGCTGCTCCTGCTGCTCGCGATCGGTGGTGGCGTCTTCATGCTCATGCGCAAGCAGACGCCGACGGTCGTCACTCGCGAAGACGCGTGGCCGCCGCCGCCCGTGACCGCGGATGCAACGGTCGTCGTGCCGGTACCCGCGGATGCGCCTGCGGACGCCGAGCTCGCGGACGCGCCGACCGATGCGCGGATCGATGGCGGTACGCGCGTGGTCACGATTCGTCCCGATGCCGGTCGCTCCTCGCCGCGGGATGCAGCTGTCGCGCTCGTGCGTCCCGATGCTGCGGAGAAGGCGACCGGCACGGGCTACTTCACGGCGAAGTACAAGCCCGGCGTGTTCGCGAACATCACGATCGACGACGGAACGCCGTTCCCCGGGCCGGTGTTGAAGCCGCGCGCGATTCCGACCGGCCGCCACACGATCAAGTTCATCCATCCGAAGGGCGACCTGCTCGACACACAGGTGATCACCGTCGAGGACGGCAAGACCGTCGATATCCGCCAGCGCGACTGAAAGGGGTCTGACCGGTCTGACCCCATTTCCGGGCGTTGGGACTGAAAAGGGGTCTGACCGTCTGACCCCATTTCCGGGCAACAAAACGTACCCAGAAGCGCGGGCTTTCCGCGATGCCGGTACCTCGAGATACCGGTTCGCGCCCAACCGCTGAACCCAGTGGTACCGCGAGAGACCGGTGCTCCCGGTTCGGCGAGGCGCGACGCCGAGTTAGCCGCTGGCGCGGCGGTTGCTGAATGACTTCTCCGCCGACCACAAGGAGTCCTCTTCCAATGCGCCACCAGCTTCCACTTGTTCTTCTCCTCGCCAGCTCTACGTTTGCCACCTTCGGATGCGTCGACAACAGCGCCTCCGCCCTCGACGCCGACCAAGTCACCTCCGCTCTCGAACAAGAGAACGGCGGCTTCGACACCAACGACGAAGCGCCAATGTTCGGCGACGACGCCGCGTACGAAGCGGCCGCCATCGAGACCACCACGGCCGTGACCGACGCGATGGCGTCCGACCCGACCGTGACCGCGCTCGAGAGCGCGCCCGCCGGTGAGCGCCATCGCGTGCTGATCGCATGGGGCCGCATGCCGGCCGATCCGAACGCGACCACCGGCCGCAACTGGAGCGGCTCGCTCACGGTCTCGCGTGGCGCGATCGTCGTCGGCCGCACGCTCGGCTTCGAAGACGCGACCGATCAGCTGCTGCCGCGCGCGACGCGCGACACGGTTTCGTTCCAGTCGGTGACGCGTCCGTTCGCGGATGGCGTGTTGCTCCGCGTGCTCGATCCAGATCCGACGCAAGGTGCGATGCACCTGACGTACACGTCGGCCGATGCGGCAACGACCTACGATCTCGATCTATCGCAGCTCGTGAACGGCCCGATCTCGATCGATGCCGGCGACGGTAACCGCCTCATCGCGGTGGCACTGCGCGAGCTCGACGGCTGCGATCACGGCTTCCTTCGCGGCCGCTGGGTCGCGCTGCGCCCGGGCATGGGCGTCTATCGCGGCGTCGTCGCGACCGCCGATGGCGAGCTCGCCGGTCACATCCGCGGCATCTGGGGTCAGCGCAAGAACGGCGACAAGGTGATGTTCGGCAAGTTCATCGATACCGATGGTCACTTCCGCGGCATCCTCGCGGGCACGTACGAAGCGGGTCAGTGGCACGCACGCTGGATCGTTCGCTCGGGTGACCACGGCGTCGCGGGCGGCCTCTACTTCGACGCGCCGAACGTGCGCGGCGGCGGCTTCCTCGGTCGCTGGGCCGAGACCAGCTGCGCGCAGTAGCAATAGCGTTGACCTTGTCGGCGACGTGAACGTGGGCGCCGACATCAAGCTTTGACGTTGTCGTCGCTACGCATGCGTGGCCGACGATGCGCCCCGCGGAGAACGTACCTCCGGCGGGGCGCAGCTGTTTCTGCGATGCCGCGGCGTGTGTTCGTCCGCGCTCGTTCGCCCGCGTGCCGGCCGTTCACGTCGCCCACACGGGTGACGTCGACGTCCGCGTTCACGTCGAACGTAGTCGTTACTTCACGAGCGGTGCACTGCTCACGGTGCTCGTGAACGTCAGCGCGTCGAAGCACTGCGCCGGTTTTGCAGACCACGCCGGGTTGGATCGAAGGCTCCAGGGCTGATTCAACCCGGCGCGAACCGTTTCGGGTGCCGCGCGTAGGTCGACGGCGAAGCTCGGGAGGCCGACACGGGCGAACAACCCGTCGAGCGTCATGGTTGGCGGGCCATCACCGTGTAGAAAGCCGATCACGACGAGCTTGTCGCGCAGGCTCTTTGCGAGGTACTGGCCCATCGCCGCGGGAGCCGGTCGCGTCGAGCCATCGACCATGCGCTCGCAGCGGCGCGCGTGGCCGTTGTGCGTGAACAGGAACACGCGACTGCCCGCGCCTTCCTGCTCGAGCGACCAGATCACGTTCGCTGCCATCGTCGCGTCGCGGACGCTCGCGGCCCAGTCGTCGATCGATTCCTTCTTCAGGCTACGTTCTCGGTTCTCGCGAAAGTACGTCTCGAGCACGGCTGCCATCGCGGCATGCTGGCGCGCACGACGCAGCTCCGGTGTGTCCTGCGCCGTCTTGAACGCTGCGAGCAGATCCGCGATCGCGGTCGTCAGCTCCGCGCGCTGGCCATCGGTGAGCTCGAGGTACCCCTTCACCGTGAATCGCGGCAGCAGTGGAGTGAGCCGCGGCTCGAGCTTGGCGTGCGTGGCACGATCGTGCTGCGCGAGGTAGGCGAGCGAGGCCTCGACGGCGAGGCGGCCCTCCGTCATCTCGCCGTTGCGGCCGCCGGTGACATCGATCCCATAGACGTGCACCTTGCGCGCGGCTTTCTGGTTGTAGGCGCGCAGCCACTCGACGAGCTCGAGGTTGTCGGCGAGCGTCATCGGCATCGCCCACGCGAACACGGCGCGCGCGACGTCCCGAGCGCTCGCAGTCCCGATACCCAGGACGTAATCGTCGACCGCGGTGGTCTCGGTGAAGCCGCTCTCGACGAGGATCGCGGTGACGCCGAGCTTCTCGATCAAGTACTTCGCGAGCCGGTTCCGATACGCGAGGTACTCGTGAACGCCGTGATCCGCCTCGCCGAGCGAGATCACGCGCGCATCGCCGACGAGCTTCTCGATGCCCGCGAAGTCATCGCCGATCGCAGCTTGCTTCGCCCACGCGACAACCCCGTCGACGACCTCGCTGCGATCCGTGAAGTACTTCTCGACGATCGCGCGCTCCTTCGCTTCGCGCTCCGCCATCTCTCGTGCACTGATGATCTCGACCACGCGTGCGCGATACGCACCGTGCTGCTCGGGGAACGCCTTGACGTCCACGCGATACGTGCCGGCTTGCTTCGCGTCGACGCGGATTTGTTCGCTGCCCTGCGCGCCGGTCGGCGAGTCGACCTCCGCGAGCTTGGTCCCGTCGGGTGCATATGCCGACACGACGACATCCGCACCGAGCTGATCGATCGCGGCGAACAGCACCTGGTCTTGCGCGAGCTCGATCGCATAGTGATGGGTCTCGCCGCTCGCGATCGGTTTCTCGACGCCCGCGCCGACGGCGAGCCGCGGCGATTCGACGTGCGGACGCGCGCACGCAACGTGCAGAACCACTGGCAGAACCAGCGGCAACCAGCGCATCAACTAGCAACGTCGCGCAGCGTGACGCGCTCGTCAACGACGTGGAACCTGCCTTTGTCGTCTTTCGCGATCGTGCCCATCGCGATGTTCGGATCGTGCGTGAAGAACAACCGACCCTTGCGATGGAGCAGATCGCCGAGCAGCGTCGCCTTCTCGTCGATCAGCATCTCGGGATAACGGTCGTAGCCCATCGTGATCGGCAGATGCACCCACGCCTTGCCGGGAATCAGATCGGCGGCAAACACGACCGGACCGGCGGGCATCGCGACTTCGGTGAGCAAGAGGCCAGGCGTGTGGCCCGAGCTGCGATGAAAGCAAAACCCATCACCGAGCAGCTGCGACGTCTCGGCCGCCGCGAGCTCGAGCCTGCCGCTATCGACAAGCAGATCGGTGAGCCCAGGAATGAACGACGCGCGATCGCGTGCGTGCGGCTGCATCGCGCGCTGCCACGCTTCCGCACCGACGACGTACGACGCGTTCGGGAACACGAGCGACGGCTGCTTGCCCGCTTGCCACGCGTCGAGCAGGCCGCCCGCGTGGTCGAAGTGCAGATGCGAGAGCACGACGATGTCGACGTCCTCGGGTCGGATACCGACCGCGGCAAGTGACTCGAGTAACACATGGCGGTCCTCGACCACTCCGTAACGCTCACGTAACGCAGGCTCGAAGAACGCCCCGATGCCCGCCTCGAGCAGGATCACGCGGCCGCGGTCCCGTACGATCAAACACCGACAGGCGAGCGGGATGCGGTTCCGGTCGTCCGGCGGAATCCACTTTTCCCACATGGCCTTGGGCGCATTGCCGAACATCGCGCCGCCGTCGAGGCGCTGAGCATTGCCCAGGACGGACGTCAGGGTTCTCACCGAACGTCTCTACCACGATCGCGACGGGGTCTCTTGTCCCCAGCGAAGCGACAAATTTTGGCATCTTCTCGCGGGCATACGGCTGTGTTTTAGTCACGACATGAGGGGATTGTTAGTCGCATTCGTAGCAGCGCTGGCGTTCACGGGATGCGGTCCGTCAACGGGTGGTGATCACGGCGATGACGCGAACGCAACGCTCACGATCGATCCACCGACCAGCGAGCTGTTGATCGACAACGGCATCCTGCCGACGGAAGACTTCACAGCGACGCTGACGTATCCCGATGGCTTCACGCGCGACGTGACGAACGAAGTCCACTTCAACGTCGATAGCGGCTACGCGATGTTCACCGCGAACACGCTCACCGCGCAGGCAGCCGGCAAGACGCAGGTGTTCGCGTCGTGGACCGACAAGCTCGCGGTCGCGCAGCTCATCATCAAGCTCCGCAACGTCCGCGTCGATCCAGGTTTGCCCGTTGGCGCCGCCGACTGGTTCACGAACAACCCCGAAGATCCGACGCGCGCGCCGACGATTGTTTATCCGCCGGCTGACGTCGTCATCCCGCGCAACCTCGGCGACTTCGAAGTGCACTGGACCGATGCGACGAACAACGTGTTCGAGCTCTCGCTCAAGACCGAGTTCACCGACGTGCGCGTGATCGTACCCGGCGGCAATGGCTCGATCGCGAACAGCTCGTGGCAAGCGTTCCTCGCCGTCGAATGGATGGCGGCGGTCAGCAACGAAACGACCGTGACGTATCAGGTGCGCGGTGTCGATCAGAACAACCCGACTGTCATCGGCAGCGGCGCGCCGCAGATCGTGAAGCTCTCGAACGAGCAGATGCTCGGCGGCCTCTACTACTGGGCGGCGACCGCGCAGAACGGGCCGTACGGCATCTTCCGCCACGACATGGCGAAGCCGGGCCAGCCCGCGGAGCAGTTCTACACGACCGCGCAGACCGGCGGCCGCTGCGTCGCGTGCCACGTGCTGTCGCGCGACGGCACCAAGATGGCGGTCACGTACGACGGTGGCGACGGCATGGCGACGCTCGTCGATGTCGCGACCAAGACGCCGCAAACCACGCAACGCGGCTGGAACTTCGGCGCGTTCACGCCAGACGGCACCAAGTTCCTCGCGAATCGCCAGGGCACGCTGACCGTCATCGACTACACGACGCAGGCGACGCTCGCCACGATGACGGCGTCGGGCTACGTCACGCATCCCGACCTGTCGGCCGACGGCACGCGCCTGGTCTACGTGCAGGGCCCGGGCGGCACGAGCGACTGGAGCTTCGGCGGTGGCAAGATCTTCACGCGCACGTTCGATCCGGCGACGAACTCGTTCGGTCCCGAGCAGCTCCTCGTCGCCGACACGAACAACAATTACTACCCGTCGATCTCGCCCGACGGTCAGTGGGTGCTGTTCAACCGCGCCGCCGGCGGTAGCTCGTACAACAACGGCAACGCAACGCTGTTTGTCACCAAGGCCGATGGCACTGGCATCCCGATCGAGCTCGCGAAGTCGAACCAGGGCCTCGGGCTCACGAACTCGTGGGGACGTTGGGCGCCGTTCCAGCAGACGATCGGCGCCGCGAACGAACCGATGTACTGGGTCACCGTGTCGAGCACGCGCAACTTCGGCGTCCGTCTCGTCGGCGTGAACCGGCCGCAGATCTGGATGACGCCGTTCTTCCCGACGAAGGCCGCGGGCGCAACCGATCCGAGCAACGCGGCGTTCCGGCTCCCGTTCCAGAACATCGACAGCAACAACCACATCGCGCAGTGGACCGAGCAAGTCGTCGAGGTCCAGTAGCTTCGTAACCGCTGCGCGCGTCGGCCGAGGGGGGACGGCGCGCGCAGCACCACGTCTGCGGGCTAGGGCGCGGTCGTGACGCTACCGTCGATCTTGTCGGGCGGTGACAGCGTGACGGTGTAGACCACGCCGCCGACGATCGCGGCGCTGCCCGCGACGATCGACGTGATGCCCCACCATTTGCGATACCAGGGCGTCGGCGGGTCGTAGCGCAGCACCATTTCGCGTGGCTTCGTCGCATCCGCCCACGTCAGCACCTCGTTGCCACGTTGATCGTAGGCACGCAGGTACAGCTCGAGCTGCACGTTCTTGCTCGCCTGTACCGCGGGTAAGACGACGCGCTTGTCTTTTGCGAGCTGTGTATCGGCTGCGCGCCAGGTCGGCTCGCCGCGCGTGCGCACGAACAACGTCGCGCGCGACAGGAACTGCTTCGGATCGGCGAGCACCTCGATATCGATCGGAATCGGCTCGCCGACCTTCTGGCCGCGCGACCAGTTGACGTCGATCGCCGGCGCGCCGCGCTGCTTTGCCTGCTCGAGCGTCTTCTCGAAGACGAGCGTGGCCTTCGGCGACAGCTTGTACGACAGGAAGTGCGCGGGGTCGAGCGCGAGCAACATGTCGAACGCGGT
>DASUFX010000583.1:0-2274 GCA_036274355.1 Kofleriaceae bacterium
CAGCGGGCAGCTCGCCCGAGGACGCGAACCGGCTCGCCGTGTTGTGGGCGGCCGCGCAGCATCTCGCCGTTCAGGCACCCCGCGCGTTCGGCGAGGCACGCCACTGGATGAAGATCTCCGAGGACGCGGGGCTGCGTTCGCGCCCGACCCAGGCGGGCGATGTGTTCCAGCGCGCGCTGATCGTCGATGCGCTGTGCGATCTCCGCGCACCGTTCGACGAGAGCTTCGCACCGGTGATCGCTCACGAGGTCGCCCACGTCATGCAAAGCCGCGTCTGCGACTCCTGCGGCTGGGGATATCTACCCGAGCTCGACGAGTTGCCAGCCGACTGCGACTCGCTCGCGCAGGTCCTGCAGATGGCGGTGCGCTGCGGTGAGGCGCGCCGCGAGGACTTCGATCGCCCGCTCGCAACCGCATTCGGCACGTCGCATGGCGACGGGTCGTTCGAGACCTGGATCCTGCCGCGTGCTGCCGAGCGTGATGCGGTCCACCAGCGCCAGGCCGAGCTCGTCGAGCGCGTGTGGGGTCCCGGCGCGGATCCCGAGGTGATGTCGAATCTGCTCTACGCGCTCGCGCTGTGGAATCGCCAACGGTTCGACGACAGGATCGCCGCAGGCTGCCGCTACATCGTCAGCTGTCAGCGTCCCGACGGCACCTGGCCAGGCCGCTGGTATGTCGGTCCTTACTACAGCACCTACGTCGCCGTGCGATTGCTCGCGCGCGTTCGCGATGGTGTACCCGCGGTGAAGCGAACGATCGAGGCGCTGCTCGCAGGTCAGCGTCCCGATGGCGCGTGGTCGCGTGACCATTCGCCGCGCGGGCTCGATACCGCGCATGCGATTCTCACGCTACTCGCCGCGCGACCGCTCGAGGTCGCGGATGCTGCGGCGATCCGCGCGTCGGTGTTCCGCGGCCTCGGCGCGCTCGGCCGGTTGCGCAAGCCGGATGGCAGCTGGGCAGCCGATCCGTTCCTGACGATGCGCGAGCTGGTGTGGGGCAGCAGCACGTTGACCACCACCTACGTCCTCAAGGCCGCGGCGCTCGCCGAGGCGCTGTGATGCGAACCTCGAGCTACACGATCTACGCCGATTTGCCCGATCGGCCCGAGGTCATCGAGGAGCTCGAGCGCCGCCTGGAGCTCGTACAGGCGACCGCGGCGGCGACGAACTGGGGCTGCGACAAGTGTGCCGTCGACTGCAACACCGTCTGCGAGCAGTACCTGATCTGCTCTACCGACGTGTTCCATCGGTGACCGGGCAACGGCCTGTCACATCACGAACAGCCGCTGCCACACAGGCTCGTGCTCGTTTGTTGCCGCGAGCAAGACGAGCGCGGTGCCGACCACGCCTGTGAGCAGCGTCGCGTCGTCTTCCCAGCGACGCCCCGGAGGATCGACTTTGAACGATTGGTATCCAGCGATTCCGTGTCCCGACGAACGCAGCCTCATCGTGTGCTGCAACCATTTGCGGGCTTGTTCCCGCATCTCGTTGTCGCCCGTGCGCTGGAACGCCAGGTTGTATGCGTGTGCGAGCCCGGCAGCTCCGTGACACAAACATGCATCGGGTGCTCCTCGTTCGTCGAGGAACGGGATCACCTGTCGTAGCAGCTCGAGACCTTGGGTCACGAGTTGCTCGCTGCCGAGCACGCGACCGGCATGCATCAGCACCGTAGCGACGCCGGTATCTCCGTGGCACCAACCGATCCGTTTTGCGCCGTCGTCGATAGGCCAGCTCGTGCCGAAGCGTGGACAGCCGTTCGGCACCGCGCCGAGCAACCAGGCGATCCCGCGTTCGAGCAGTGCGCGACTCCGTTCGGGCTCGATACCGGTCTCGACGAACTGCGCGAGCATGCCGACGATGCCCGGCACGCCATGCGCGACGCCGAGATCGATCATGCCGTCAGGAAACACAGCTCGGTGTTGGTCGGGAAGAAACTGCGGGTCGGTGCGCCACGTGACGCCGGCAGTCGATTCGATCGCGGTCGACTCGAAATGCGCGAGCACTCGCTCCGCGATACGCCGCGCACGTGCATCGCCACGCTGCGCAAGCATCACGCCAGCACCAGCAAGGCCACTCACGAGATCTTGGCGATCGGTCCACTGCGGTACAGCGACGTGCCGCAACAGCGCACCATCGAAGTGCTCGAGCAATGCGTCCACTTCTGGACCCGCTGCGACGTGGTCGACGAGCCATGCCATGCCGGCGACACCGCCAATCAGCGCGATCGTCAACGGTGCCGAGGTGGCGACCCCAAGCGCGTGCTCGAGTCGCGGCT
>DASUFX010000584.1:0-2412 GCA_036274355.1 Kofleriaceae bacterium
TGAGTCCCTACCGCGGCTCGTGGCTGGACTTTGAATTCGATCCGAAGGACGCGCTGTTCACCCGCATCGACCGTCGCCGCAAATTGCCGGTGACCGTGCTGCTGCGCGCGCTCGGCTATTCGAACGAAGAGATGCTCGACATCTTCTTCGAGAAGAACGTGTTCCATCTCGGCAAGAAGGACGGCGCCGAGCTCGACCTCGTGGCCGAACGCCTGCGCGGCGAGACCTTGAACTTCGATCTTCGCATCGGCGACAAGGTCATCGTCGAAGCCGGCAAGCGCATCACCGCGCGCCACGTGCGCTCGCTGCAGGAATCGAAGATCAAGTCGCTGGAAGTGCCCGACGAATACCTCGCCGGCCGCATCCTCGCGCACGACATCGTCGACAAGAAGACCGGCGAAGTGCTGGCTTCGGCCAACGACGAGCTCAACGAAGCGCATCTCGATGCGTTCCGCAAGGCCGGCGTCGACAAGGTCGCCACGCTGTGGGTCAACGATCTCGATCGCGGTCCGTACATTTCGCAGACGCTGCGCATCGATCCGACCAAGACGCCGCTCGAGGCGCTGGTCGAGATCTACCGCATGATGCGTCCGGGCGAGCCGCCGACCAAGGAAGCGGCGCAGAACCTGTTCCAGAACCTGTTCTTCTCGGCCGAGCGCTACGATCTTGATCGCGTCGGTCGCATGAAGTTCAATCGCCGTGTCGGCCGCAAGGACGACAAGGGTCCGGGCATCCTGTACGACCGCAAGTATTTCGGCGAGCGCAACGACGAGACCTCGAAAGGCCTGGTCAAGGAATTCGGCGCGGGTTCGGACATCCTCGACGTGCTGAAGGTGCTGATCGAGATCCGCAACGGCCGCGGCACGGTCGATGACATCGATCACCTCGGCAACCGTCGCGTGCGTTCGGTCGGCGAAATGGCCGAGAACGTGTTCCGCATCGGTCTCGTGCGCGTCGAGCGCGCGGTCAAGGAGCGCCTGTCGCTCGCGGAAGCCGAAGGTTTGACGCCGCAGGACCTGATCAACGCGAAGCCCGTCGCGGCCGCCGTGAAGGAATTCTTCGGCTCCTCGCAGCTTTCGCAGTTCATGGACCAGAACAATCCGCTCAGCGAAGTCACGCACAAGCGTCGCGTGTCGGCGCTGGGTCCGGGCGGGCTCACGCGCGAGCGCGCGGGCTTCGAAGTGCGCGACGTTCATCCGACGCACTACGGGCGCGTGTGCACGATCGAAACGCCGGAAGGTCCGAACATCGGCCTGATCAATTCGCTCGCGGTCTACGCGCGCACGAACGAGTACGGCTTCCTCGAGACACCGTACCGCAAGGTCAATGCCGGCAAGATCACCAACCACGTCGAATACCTCTCGGCCATCGACGAGGGCGAATACGTGATCGCGCAGGCGAACTCGCCGTTGAACAAGGACGGCACGTTCTCCGAAGATTTCGTGTCGTGCCGCTTCCACGGCGAATCCGAGCTGCGTCCGCCGGCGGAAGTCCAGTACATGGACGTCTCGCCGATGCAGACCGTGTCGGTCGCGGCCGCGCTCGTGCCGTTCCTCGAGCACGACGATGCGAACCGCGCGCTGATGGGCGCGAACATGCAGCGCCAGGCCGTGCCGACGCTGCGTGCGCAGACGCCGCTGGTCGGAACCGGCATCGAGCGCGCGGTCGCGCGCGACTCGGGCGTGACCGTTGCCGCCAAGCGCGGCGGCGTGATCGACCAGGTCGATGCGGGCCGTATCGTCGTGCGCGTCAACGAAGCCGAGATCGGCGGTGATGATGCCGGCGTCGATATTTATACGCTGACGAAGTACACGCGCTCGAATCAGAACACGAACCTCAACCAGCGTCCGCTCGTCAATGTCGGCGACATCGTCGCGATCGGCGACGTGCTGGCCGACGGATCCTCGACGGACCTCGGCGAGCTCGCGCTCGGCCAGAACATGCTGGTCGCGTTCATGCCGTGGAACGGCTACAACTTCGAGGACTCGATCCTGCTTTCCGAGCGCGTCGTCGAGGAAGACCGCTACACGACGATCCACATCGAAGAGCTGACCTGCGTCGCGCGCGATACCAAGCTCGGTCCGGAAGAAATCTCGGCCGACATCCCGAACGTCGGCGAACAGGCGCTCGCGCGTCTCGACGAATCGGGCGTCGTGTACATCGGCGCCGAGGTGAAGGCGGGCGACATCCTGGTCGGCAAGGTCACGCCGAAGGGCGAATCGCAGCTGACGCCGGAAGAGAAACTGCTCCGCGCGATCTTCGGCGAGAAGGCGTCGGACGTGAAGGATTCCAGCTTGCGCGTTCCGCCGGGCATGGATGGCACCGTCATCGACGTCACCGTGTTCACGCGCGACGGCATCGAGAAGGACAAGCGTGCGCGCCAGATCGAAGAGATGGAGATCAAGCGCATCA
>DASUFX010000585.1:0-2359 GCA_036274355.1 Kofleriaceae bacterium
ACTGGGTGTGGGCGCCGAGCGTGAGCAAATGACCTTCGAGGCCGTGGATCGTGGTCGCCTCGTAGAACCCACTCGCAAACACCGTCCACCGCGCGTGGTGCCAGCGCTGGAGGTTCGCGCCGGCCAGCAGCGAGAAGTTGACGATCGAGCCACCGAGTAGCGTGTTGGTCGTGCCGATCGCGACGTCGCCGTGCACGCCGGCGGCAGCCGCGCCTACGAAAATGTCTCCTGCATCGAGGTCGTAGTCCGCACCGAGCCCGCGCTGCGCGAACGCGGCTGTGTTGCCAACCGCGCGCAACAGCTCTTCGATCCGTGACACCCGATACAGCTCGTCGATGCGAGCCTCGGCGGTCGAGATCAAATCCGGGACACTGAGCCCGAGGTCCGACGCAAGGCGTTCGCCCTGCTGGTTCAGGGTGACTGTGACGGTTGCATCACCAGAGGCGACCGACGCATGCGCAAGACCGAGCGCTACAACCAGTCGTCGCATCATGTAGAGCCTACTGCCGTGTAATGGGTCTGCAATCGCTCGCAGGCGCTATCAATCGATTGCAGGCTGCTCGGGAGGCGGTGGTCGCGCTATTCTCGGTGGGGTGCGTTGGTCGCTCCTGCTGTTGCTCGTCGCGCTGCCGCGACTGGCGTTTGCGGAGCCCAAGGTTGCGGTCGCGCCGCTCGATGATGACGACGGCAAAGTCGCCGAGATCGTGAGCGATGCAGTCGCCGAGCGCGCGAAGCTGACGAAGCCCGCGCGCGTCGAAAGCGCGATGAAGAGCTTGGGCGTCTCGGTGCTCAGCCCGAAGTCGCTGAAGAAACTGCGCACCAAGCTCGACGTCGATGTCGTGATCTACGGCAGCGTGGAACGTGATGGCGACACCAAGCGCGTGTCGCTGACGTTCGCGGGCAGCAACAAGTCGAAGCCGAAGCTCGAGCTCGAGGCGAAGAACACCAAGCAGCTGCGCAAGGAGCTCGCTGGCAAGCTCGCGAAGCGGATCGACAGCGCGATGGAAGGTGGCGGGGGCGACGACGACGAGGAAGAGGAAGACGACGCGCGCGCCAAACGCGAACAGGCGAAGCGCGAAGAAGAGCGCAAGCAGCGCGAAGAAGAAGACCGCAAGAAGGAAGAGGAGAAGCGCAAGAAGGAAGAGGAAGAAGCGGAGGCGAAGCGCAAGAAGGAAGACGAGCGTCGCAAGAAGGACGACGACGAACGCGAAGCGCGCCGCAAGAAGAAGGATGACGACGAGCGCGAAGCGCGCCGCAAGAAGCGCGGCGATGACGACGAAGAAGATGGCCGTCGGCGCAAGAAGCGCGGCGATGACGACGAAGAAGATGGCCGCCGCAAGAAGCGCGTTGCCGACGAGGACGATGAAGACAGCGGCCGTGCTCGCAAGCGCCTCGGCGACGAGGACGAAGACAGCGGCGACGACGAAGACAAGCCGCGCCGCAAGAAGCGCAAGCAGAAGCGCCACGTGCTCACGCAGGCGGCGCTGTGGCTCGACGGTGGCGGCGCAGTCGCTCGCCGCACGCTGACGTACGCGGCGACCGGCATGATGCGGCCACCGCCGGTCGGTACCGCGGCTGCGGCCGGCCGGATCGAAGGCGAGGTCTATCCGGCGTCGTTCTCGAGCTTGAAGGGCGGCGCCGCAGGCTTCGGCATCAGCGCGATCCTCGGCTACACGTTCGGCCTCGGCATCGCAGTGCCGGGCACGCAGAAGACGGCGGCGATCAAAAACGGTCACTACTCGATCGGCGCGCGCTATCGCTTCGTGTTCGGCGAGCACTCGGTCGCGCTCGGCGTCAGCTACTGGCGGCGCTACTTCATGGCCGATCGGACCGGCCTCATGAACCCAGACCAGCTCGATATGCCCGATGTCGATTACACGGCGATCGCACCGGGCGTCTCGGCGCGGATCGCAGCGACACCGACGATCGCCGCGTTCGGCTCGCTCGATCTTCCGCTCATGCTCGACAGCGGACCGATCCAGAAGCCGGCGAGCTACGGGTCGGCGAAGATCCTCGCATTCGACCTTCGCGCAGGCGCGCAGGTGATGGTCGCGAGCAACATCGCGCTCCAGTTCGCTGCCGAGATCGATCAGATCGGCCTGTCGTTCACCGGTCAGGCGGGCAGCAAAGCATCGACGCGCATGGTGACGGCGGCGACCGATCGCTCGATCGGCCTCGCTGCCACGCTCGGCGTCACGTATTAGCTCGCCGCTGCGAGAAACGCCTTTGCGGCAGCCTTGCCGCCCTTGTCGCGAATCACGAGCCGGCGCACCGACTCGCGGCGCATCTTCATCGAGATCATGCCGAAGAAGCCGGTCGTGATCTTGAACGTCTCGAGCTCGGCGATCGGAAACACCCA
>DASUFX010000586.1:0-3845 GCA_036274355.1 Kofleriaceae bacterium
ACGACGTACATATCGAGCGTCTGCCGGTAGGCATCGGCCTGGTCCTGCGGCAGGCCCTTCGGCGTCGGCGCGTTGATCAGCGACTCGGCGAACCCGTCGTAGACCTGCGCCGTGCGATACAGCGCCGCGGTGGCCCACTTCAGATCCTCGTAGTCGACGACCGAACCGTAGACCTTCTCGGCCTCGGCGAGCAGCTTGCTCTTCGACGTGAGCGCTTTCTGCAGTTGCGACGGCTTCACGTCGAGCGTGACCTTCTCGTACTCGCGGAAGATGAGCTCGCCCTCGTTGTAGCGAGCCTGCGCTGCCCACGTTTTGCCTTCGGCCTTCTCCTTGCCATTGGCGTGCTTGTAGAGCGCCTGCGCCGCGGCGAAGTCCTCCTTCGCGCGCTTGAGCTGACCGAGCTTGAGCGACATCAGACCGGCGCGCGTGTGCGCCTCGATCACGCGGCGGCCGCTCGATCGATACGTGCGCGTGTAGTCGGCGAACGCGGTGTACGCGGGGCCTTCTTGCCCTGCGTCCTGATACACGACGCCGATGTTGAACGCGACGTCGGGCGCGTCTTTGCGCGACGCGAACTGGTCCTTGTACTTCTTGTAGTGCGCGATCGCGCGATCGTTCTGGCCGATCGCCTGCCGCAGCACGCCCGCGTTGAACAGCGAGTCGGCGACCTTCGGATCGTTCTTGTCGCTGCCGAACTTGTCGTAGACGAGCTCGTACGACTTCGCGGCGCGGTCGTAGAACATCGCCTTTTCGTAAACCTGGCCGGCGGCAAACGCAGCCTTCGAGGCGGTGTCCTTGGAGCTTGTCGCGTACTTCTGCGCGAGGTCGATGTAAACGTCGGCGGCGTCCTCGGGCTGCTTCGCCTTTTCGTACATCACGCCCGCGTTCATCATCGCCTGCGCGGCGACCTTCGCGTCGCCGGTCTCCTTCGGCACGCGCAGGTAGAACTTCGCGGCCTGCTCGTACTTGCCGGCGTCGGCGTACTTGTCGCCGCTCTTCTGGATCGACTCGACGATCAGACGCGACAAGCGATCCTGCTGGTCCTTGCTCGCAAACGACGGCGCGCTCTTCAGCTTGCGCGCCCAGTCTTCGATGTTCTCGTAGTCCTGCGCCTTGTTGAGCGCGGACAGGATGCGATCGCCGGCGGGACCCGCGTTCGGATCCTTCGGATACTTCGTCACGATCACGCCAAAGCGTTTGATCGCCTCGTCGTACTCGCCGTAGTCGTAGAACATCTGGCCGTTCTTGAAGATGACGCCGACGAGCGTCGGGTCAGCCGGAAACAGCGTCGCGTAGAGGTCGATCGCTTCGCCGAACTTCTTGTCGACGTCGTACAGCTTGCGCCGACCGACGGTGTCCTTCGGGCGCGCGGCCTCGAACGCGGCCATCGCGTTGAGCAGCGCATCCTTGTGGTACTTGCCGACGGGCGCGCTCTTGCCGACCGCGAGGTACTCGTCGCCGGCGGGCTCGACCTTGCCGAGCTTGAAGCACAGAATGTCGGCGCGGTAGTACCGCAGCTCGATCGTCTTCTCGGCAGACACCTTCGACTGCGCGAACGCGGTGAGGTAGAGGTCGTAGGCGTCGGCAGCCTTCGTGTAGAGGGTTTGCAGGTCCTTGTTGCCGATCGGCGTCGTCGCGCAACCGGTCTGCTTCGGGATCCTCGCGATCTTCTCGCGGCGCTGCGCCTCGCCGTGCAGGTTCGTCGCGGTCGTGCGGACGAGCTGTTCGGTCGTCTCGAGCGAGCGGGCGAGGGCGTCGCGGTTCTTCTGTTCCTTGGCCCACGCGGTCTGCGGGCCATAGTTGTCGAGCAGCACCTTGATCTCGTCCTGCGCGCGTTCGACGTCGAGAGCGCTCGTCCAGTTCTGGACGATCTCGCGCTGGTACTCGGCTGCCTTGATGCCGCCGGGCTCCATCTTGATCAGGAACCGATAGGCCTCGTTGCTGCGCTCCCACTCGGCCTGGCCGGCGTAGCTCTCGGCAACCTTGATCATGACGTCGCGCGAGTAACGCTCGCCGCCGATCGACGCGAGGAAGTCGAACACTTCCTGGGCACCGATCGAGCGATCTTCCGTGAACACGACGACGAGGTACTCGAGTGCTTCGTCGCGCAGGCCGGCGCTGCGGCGGCGCTGTGCGGCCGTACCGGTACGCTCGGCCTCCACGGCCTTGTCGAGCACGCGCTTGAAGTCCTTCGCGGCTTGCTCACTCTGGCCGAGCTTCCAGTAACACCACGCGGTCTTGAATGTCGCGAGGTCGCTCGTCGCTGCGCTGTCGGGGATGTGCGCGTACGCGTCGATCGACTTCTGCCACTGCGAGGTCGCGAACCAGTGCTCGCCGACCATCATCCACGCGTCGCCGAATAGCGGTGATTGCGGGAACCGATCGATCACTTCCTGGAACTTCGCCATCGCATCGTCTTCGCGGCCGTCTTCCTTGGCGGCGAAGCCGATCAGGTACGTGACGAGATCCATGCGGCGGAACTTCGGGAACTTGTCGTGTAGCTCGGTGTAGAGCGCGGCCGCTTCCTGGAGCTGGATGCGCGGCTCCTTCGGCATGTCGCACTCGCCCTTTTTCTGCGAACACTTCTCGAGCGCGCGGCTGTAGTCGTCCATCCTGATCAGGTAGAGCCGGCGCGATTCCTCCCACAGCAGCTCGGCGAGCTTGAACATGCCGTCCGCGCGCGCTTCGCCACTCGGGTTCGAACCGAGGAACGAGCGCAATAGGCCGATGGCTTCGAGGCGCTTGTCGTCGCGCCTTTTCTCGGTCGACGCGAGCAGCGTCTTGAGATCGGCCGACAGCACCGGTGCTTCAGGCGCGGACGGGCGCTTGCGGATGTAGAGCTCGGCCGCGGGACCGCGTTGAACGTCGACCTCCTGGGCCTGCTTCTGCGCCCATGCGGCGCTCGAGGGAAGGCCGAGTGCAAGCGCCAGCGCGATCGCGAGCTGCTTCGTCCTCATCGCCAGCCCCCGTATTCGTCCGCCCAGTACTCGCCCTGGAACGGCCAGTACTCCTCGTCGTCGGCGATCATGCTCGCGTTCCACATCCGGCCGATCAGCTCCTCGGGGAAGCGACCTGCCGCGAGGTCCTGCACCTCGATGTCGAGCTTGCGCTTCTGGCCGATGACGGCGTCGATCTTGCCGAGCTTCGCTTTGTCGAGAACCTTGCGCGTGTCGTCGTAGAGGCGGTCGGTCGCCGATTGCGCGAGCTTCTCGCCGGCCTCGGCGAGCTTGCGCGCGAGCGCGTGCGATGCCTTGTCGAGCCGGCGCGCCTCCGCGATGTCGGCCTGGATCATCGGCTTGATACCGCCGGGTGCTTGCGCCGCGACGGCCTGCGCTGCTTTGTCTGCGGTCGCGAGCCCGTTCGCCAGCGCGACCTCGACCTTCGCCGACAGATCGTCGAGGTGGTCGAGCTCCTTCCTGGCCTCGTCCGCGGGCATCAGCTTCTCGCGCTTCGCGCGCGCGATTTCGCCGCGCTGCGTGCTGATCTGTTTTTGCAGCCGGCGCAGGTCCTCGACGATCGCGTTTGCGTCAGCGAGTTGTTCTTCTTCGAGCGATGCCTGGCCGCTGACCTTGCCGACCTTCGTCTCCTTCACGTTCGCTGCGAGGTTTTGCCACTGGCGCACGACCTGCGGCGCACTGTTCGCGAGCTCGTTGGCGCCGGTCACCGCGTCGTTGAGTCGCAAGAACTTGGGATCGAGGCGGAGCAGGGCGACGACATCGTCGAACGCGGTCGCCGGTTTTTCCGTTCCTGGCTTGAGGCCTTCGACCTCACCGGTCTGCTTCACCTCGCGAAAGCGCGTGATCGCCTTCGCGAACAACGCGCGGCGCTGATCTGGATCTTTTCGC
>DASUFX010000587.1:0-6883 GCA_036274355.1 Kofleriaceae bacterium
GAGGAAGCCAAACACGGTGCAGTCGATCACGCGCGGCTTGTCGCCGAGCATGAACGGCTTGTCGCCGAGCAAGGCAGCGATCGCGTCGACGTCAGCGACGCCCATCGCCATCGCTTCGTCGAGCGTGTGACGGCCGGTGCCCTGCGCCTTGAGCTTCTTGTTCTGTGCGCGGCGAATGATCGGGATGATGAATCCGGGGACGATCTTCTTGAACTCGTCGCGTATGAGTGCGTAGCCGTCGTCGGTATTCCAGCGCGTGTAGAGCCCGACGAAATAGAAGCCTTCTTCGATCGTGCGGCGGATCATGCGTGCGACCGCGACATCCTGCGCAGACATCCCGCGATCGAGCGGCTCCTTGCCTTCCGCAGCAAGTCGGCGCTCGAGCTCCTCGATGATCAGCTGCGAGTCGCCCATGTGCTTGCCATCGATCTCGACGAACGGAATCTTGCCCTTCGGAGCCTTCCGAAACTCGGCGCGATGCGGCTTGTAGGGAACGTCGGCGATGCGCAGGTAGCACTCGAGCTTCGCGCAGAACGGGCTGAGGTTCGGCGCGCCCCACGACCGATGCGGAGGTTGATGAAGGATGATTTCGTCCACGGGGCGACGGTGCCACGGTCCCCAATAAGATCGCGAGGCTCGAGCGAGAAGAACGATGCGGGTTCGCACGCTGTGGCATTGCCGCACACCGCCTCGAGAGCGTCGGTCAACTCGCGCAACGGATTTTGCCGGCACAGTGCTATCAGTGGACTTCATGGCACACGCGAACGTCGCTGCTGAGCCACAACACCTCGTGCAGTTCTACGACGACGTGGACATCCTCGCCGCGCAAGTCGGCGCGTTCCTGCACGGTGCGCTGCACGCAAGTGGCTCTGCGATCGCAGTCGCCCGTCCCGAGGTCCTCGGCAAGATCGAGCTGCAACTCGCAAAGGCAGGACACGACGCCGGCTCGTTGCAACGCGGCGAACGTCTGCTGCTGATCGACGCACACGACATGCTCGAGCGGTTACTGGTCGATGGCATCCCGAGCAAAGAACGCTTTGACGCGCTGATCCGCCCGGTCGTCCAACGCATGACGGCATGCAGTCCAGTGCGTGCCTACGGCGAGATTGTCGACATTCTGTGGTCCGCTGGGAATCGGCCTGGCGTGGTTGCACTCGAAACGTGCTGGTCGGAGCTACTCGAAGAGTTTCCGCTGCGGCTTCTGTGCGGCTACCAGTTGTCCCGGTTCGATCGCGACGTCGACGGCTTCGAGCTGGTGTGCGATCACCACGACGCCGTCGGCCAGACGCAACACCAGCACCCCTCCGCGGTCACGGCGTCGCGCGTACTCGTGCAGCTCGAGCAACGCGCGCGTGTGCTCGAGTTCGAGGTGGGTCGTCGCACGCACCTCGAGCGGCGCATGCACCACTTGCTCGAGCTCACCGGCCAGCTCGCGGCAGCACCTGATCGCCACGCGATCGGACGACTCGCCGTCGAACACGGCATGGAAGCACTCGGCGCGGTCGACGGTGTGATGTGGCTCGTTCCGAGCGTGGGCACACACCTCGAGTTGCTCGCGGCAACCGGCAACCATCACAGCTCGAGCACACTCGATCACTATCGCCTGCTGCCGATGGACGAGGACATTCCGGCGATTCACGCGATCCGCAGCGGGGAGCCGTTGTTCTTCGGCTCGCTCGATGAATATGCGGAGCGGTTCCCGGCGTCGCGCGCTCGCTTGGAGGACATACTGACCCGCGGGCAGCGTGCGTTCGCGGTCTTGCCGGTCGCCGTCGACAACAAACCGCTCGGCGTGATCGTCTATACGTTCGATCACGAGCGAGTGTTCTCGGCGGCGGATCGCGCGTTCAAGTCAATCCTTGCTCGCCAATGCGGTCTCGCACTCGCACGCGTGCAGCAGCAGGAGCAGGAACGAGCGCTGAGAGAAGCGGCTGAACGCGCGGCGCTCGCCGAGAAAGCGGCGCGCAAAGAGATCGAGCTGCTCTACGATCTGATCGCGTCGCTCAACCAGCTCGATGATTTGCAAGCCGTCTACGATCTCGCATTGCAAACCGTGCAGCGCGGCGCGCGTTCGGATCGCGCAGCGATCTTGCTCTTCGATCCCGACGGCGTCATGCGCTTCAAGACGGCGCACGGCCTGTCGGAGACGTACCAGCGCGCCGTCGAGGGCCATTCGCCGTGGAAGCCGGATGCGGTCAATCCACAACCGATCGTGGTGAACGACACCGAGACCGATGACGCGTGGGCGCTCTACCGTGACGTGTTCCGCGCCGAGGGAATTCGCGCCCTCGCATTCGTGCCGATCACGCACGGGCGGCAGCTCATCGGCAAGTTCATGCTCTACCGCGACGACGCGCGCCGCTTCGAGCTCGGTGATTTGCAGTTCACCGCGACGGTCGCGATTCACGTCGCGCAAGCGGTCGCGCGCAAACGCAACGAGATCGAGCTTGCCCGCGCATACAGTGTCGAGCGCGATGCCCATCTCGAGGCCGAGGAGGCAACGCGGGCCCGCGAGGAGATCCTGTCGGTCGTCTCGCATGACCTGCGTAACCCGCTCGGCACGATTCTGATGGGTGCGACATCGCTGCTCAACGTCGACCTCGGTGATCGCAGTCATCGTATTCGCTCGATGGCCGAGCGCATTCACCGCCAGGCCGAGCGAATGGCGCGACTGATCGAAGACCTCGTGGACTTCGCGGGCATCCAGGCGGGTCAGCTCGCGATCGACCGGAAGCTGCACAACCCCGAAGAGATTCTGGCGGCGACGCGCGACATCTTCGGACCGATGGCGCAGGAGCGTGGACTGCGTTTCGAGTCGTGCACGACGCCCGGACTTCCTGCGATCGATTGCGACTGCGAGCGCGCGGTCCAGGTCATGGCGAACCTCGTCGCGAATGCGCTCAAGGTCACGCCGAAGGGCGGCGCGATCGCGATCGGCGCCGAGCCCAAGAACAGCGAAGTCGTGTTCTACGTTCGCGATACCGGGCCCGGTATTGCGGACGACGAGCTGCCGCAACTATTCGAGCGCTACTGGCGCAGCAAGCACTCGCAGTACAAGGGCGCCGGGCTCGGCCTGTCGATCGCGCGCGGCATCGTCGACGCGCACGGCGGTCGGATCTGGGCCGAGAGCCAGCTGGGCCGTGGCGCGACCTTCTACTTCTCCCTCGCCTCGCTTCGCGCCAACTAGGCTCCGGGCCAGGAGGAACCGCGCGGGGGTAGCACCCGCAGAAATCGCCTAACTCCGCGGTTGACGAGGAGCTATCGGCCGTTCCAATATCCCGGACAAATGTCCGCGATAGCGCACGCCGCCCCGGCCCTTCCCTCACCACGTCGCATCGAAGTTCGGCGCGACACGATGGTTGTCGAAGGGCACGCGCTCGACGACGTCACGCTCGCGGGCTACGTGCTTGGGCCCGAGCTCGGCACCGCGCCGGTCGTCGTCATCATCGGGGGCATCACCGCATCGCCATTTCCGTTCGGCGATGCCGCGAGCGGCACCGAGCCATGGTGGCCTGCGCTCAACGCACCCGAGCTGATCGATCCGACACGGTACACCGTGCTCGCACCGTGCTGGCCGGGCAATGGCTCGACATGGCGCGGCTTCGACGACGGCCCGCTGCCGCCGCTGTCTGCACTCGGTCTCGCCGATCTCATCGCCGCGTGGCTCGATGGAATCGGGTGTGCAGCGCCGATTGCATTCATCGGTGCGAGCCTCGGCGGGCTCGTCGGCGTCGCGCTCGCAGTTCGACATCCCGATCGCGTCGCGCGTCTGATCACGATCTCGGCAGGTCTGCGTCCCGACGGCTGGGGCACCGCCACGCGTCACCTCCAGCGCGAGCTAGTGCGCGATGGTCAGCGTAACGGCGACGTCACGACCGGCATGATCCGCGCGCGTCAGCTCGGCATGCTGACGTATCGCGGCCGCGAGGAGCTCGACACGCGATTTGGTGCGCTCGGGCCCGATCTCGAACATCCGCCGGTCGCCGCGTATCTCCAGCATCACGGCGAACGCTTCGCGGCACGCTTTCCAGTGCGCACGTTCCTGTTGCTCAGCGAGGCCATCGATCGCGCGCGCATCGGCACCGACATCGCTTCGGTTCGCGCCGAGCTCGCGCGCGTAACGGCGGAGGTGTTGATCGTCGGCGTACCCGGCGACCTCTTGTTCCCGTTCGCGCTGCAGCACGAGCTGTATCGCGAGCTGCAAGCGGCCGGCGCCACTGCCTCGCTGTGGAAGCTCGACTCCGAGTACGGACATGACGCGTTCCTCGCCGAACAAGACGGTCTCGCCGCACTGCTGCGCGATAGCGGGTTCTTCACGAAGGTGGCTGCCGAGCCGCTGCCGCGTTTTCACGGCGTGGGCACGAAGCCGCTGCGCGAGATCCGCATCGGTCTCGTCGGCTGCGGCGTCGTCGGCAGCGGCGTGCTCGAGCTGATCGATCGCCAGCGCGCCGCGCTCGCCGAGCGCTACGGCGTCAAGTTCCGCGTCACGCACATCGCGGTTCGTGATCTCGCCAAGCAGCGCACCGCGCTCGCCGACAATATCCCGCGCACGGCGCGCGCGCTCGATCTGATCGCCGCGCCTGATGTCGACGTGATCGTCGAGGTTGCGGGTGGCGACGGAGTCGAATCTGTCGTCAAAGCCGCGCTCGCCGCGGGTAAACCGGTGGTCACCGCGAACAAGGCATTGCTCGCGAAGCAGCTCGCCGCGCTCGGCGTGCTCGCGCAACGCACCGAGACCCCGCTTTTGTGCGAGGCCGCGGCGGCCGCTGCTATCCCGATCATCCGGCACCTCTCCCAGCGTGCCGACGAAGTCGAGTCGCTGATGGGCATCGTCAACGGCACGTGCAACTACATCATCACGCGCCTCGAGCAGGACGAGCTGCCGCTCGACCGCGCGATCGCCGAAGCACAATCGCTCGGGCTCGCTGAAGCAGATCCGTCCGCGGATCTCGACGGTCACGACGCCGCCGCAAAGCTCTCGATCCTCGCGTATCGCGCATTCGGCACCTGGATCCCGCCGCACGAGCTGCCAGTGCGCGGCATCGGTGAGCTATGGCCCGCGGACTGCGATCTCGCGGAGTCGATGGGGTTCCGCATCCGGCTGATCGCGCGCGCGGCGCGCACGCCGGCCGGCTTCACCGCCGGTGTCGAGCCGGTCCTGTTGCCCGACTGGCACCTGCTCGCGTCCGTCGAGGAGGAATACAACGCGGTGTACATGAAGACGACGCAGTCCGGCGATCTGTCGCTGTTCGGCAAGGGTGCCGGCGCACTGCCGACCGCGAGTGCAGTGCTTGGCGATCTGATCGATCTCGCACAGGACAACTCGGTGCAGTGGCCGACGCCGCGTGCCGTTGCGCTCGTCGCGCCGCCAGCACGCCGCCATTACGTGCGCGTCAGCGCTGAAACGCATCCCGGGGTCGCGCGCCGCGTGGACTCGATGGTCCGGCGCGCGGGACTTGCCGTCGTCAATCGCGCGACGCGAGGCGAAGGTCAGATCACGCACTACGGCTTCTTGCTCTCGCGATCGGACGACGCGATCGTCCGCTCGGTCGTCGACCAGCTCCGCGAGCTCGGCCGCGTCGAGCAAACCGTCTGGCTCGGGACGGCAGAATGAGCGTCGCTGCCTGGCTCGATCCGGCGCACGTGCCTGCCGAGCGACCGCCGCTATCCGCGATGGGCAGCGCGACGCGCGAGCTGCACGAATCGATCAACGCGAACGCCCCGTATCTGCATCCCGAACGCCGCACGATCCAGCGCGACCTCGGCGACTCGAGCAATGGCGTCGCATGGCAGGAGGCGAAGGCAGCGTTCACGCTGACCGGCGACGGCGCGTGGTCGGAGCTGCCGCACCTCTACGCTCGCTATGGCACGCCCGGCACGACCGAGCTGATCGGAGCGCTGCGCGCTCTCGAGCACGCGAAGTGCGGCTTTGTCACCGACTGCGGCATGCAGGCAGTCGCGCTCGTCGCCGATGTCTCGATCGGCCACGGCTCGCACGCGATCGCGATGCGGCAGGTCTACAACAAGACCCGCGCATTCTTCGAAGCGACCGCGAAGCGCGTCGGCGCCACGGTCACGCTCGTCGATGACGGTGACCTCGCGGCGCTCGCCGCTGCGCTACGTCCCGAAACCCGTCTCGTGTTCGGCGAGACATACACGAACCCGCTCGGCCGCGCGCAGGACATTCCTGCGATCATCGAGCTCGTGCGACGCGTGCCCGGCGCCCGCCTCGTGATCGACTCGACGATCGCGACTCCGTGGGGTGTCCGCACGCCATTGCTCGATCAAGGGGTCGACGTTGTCACCGGCAGCCTCACGAAGGCGCTCGGCGGCCAGGACGCGGCACTCGGCGGCTACATCGTCACGAACCACGCCGAGCTCGGCAATCAGATCATGGATTTGATCGCGATGCGCGGTGGAATCCTCGACGACGAGCGGGCACGCCGCGTCGTCGGCCACTTGCCGACCGCCGAGCGCTTGCACGCGCGTCGCTGCGAGACCGCGGCCAAGGTCGCCGCGTTCCTCGCCGCCCATCCGCGGATCGAGCGCGTGTTCCACCCGAGCCGCCCCGATCATCCCGATGCGGCGATCATCGCGCGCGACTACGTGCGCACCGGCTCGCTGCTCGCGTTCCGCGTCAAGGATCGCGACGAAGCGGGCCACCGCAAAGTCGCCGACGTGCTGTCGTCGTGTGGTGTGCTGCGCTACGCGCTGTCATTCGATGGCCTGGTCACCAAGATCAACCACCACCGCAGCGTCTCGGAGTACTTCACGCCGCCCGAGACCGTGGCACGCCTCGGCATCGATCGCTTGGTCCGCCTCGGCATCGGTATCGAGGACGCCGACGATTTGATCGCGTGCCTGAACTGGACGCTCCACAACT
>DASUFX010000588.1:0-2280 GCA_036274355.1 Kofleriaceae bacterium
GCCCGCGGCGGCGACGCCGCCGCCGAGCAGGACGAACCCGAGCGTATCGTCGTCGCGCGTGCTCATAGCCGCTCCAACCGAGCGAGCCACTCGAGCGAGGGTGGTAGCAGCAGCTTGATCCCCGCCGCTTGGAGTGCCCTGAGCACTCCGTGAATGACGCCAGTGATCGCATCGCCCGTCGCACCGACCTGAGCGGTACCGACCGCGCGACACGCTTCGACTACAGTCGGTAGGTCCGCAGCGACGCCATCGACCGTGAGCCGTTCGGGGTAGATCCAGACCTTGCATTGCCCAGGGGATCGCGTTGGGTCGGCGTTCTGGCCCTGACCCTTCCCATCGCCGGGGCTGCGAAAGCCCCAGCCGTTGCCGCGGGAGAGGAGCCACCACGCTGTGAGCGCCGCGCCGCCGACAAGCGCAATGGTTTGGCCGGTACGATCGCGGTCGGCCATTAGCGTGCTCCGTGCCGGTTGAGGAGGCGAACCATCCGTTCGGTGAGCAAATCGGCGTGGTGTGGAGAAATCGCGTAGCGCGAATCGCCGAGGTCCACGCGATCGACGTAGAGAATCCGCTCGCCGTCGCGCAGGATCGTGCGGCCTTCGAGCGTGTAGCGATCGGTCGCGCGTGCGGCGCCACGCGGCCGATGCGATCCACCCGGCAGTGTTTCGGCACGGTCGGCGCGGAACCTCGCCGGATCGGTGACGAGGCGCCACGCGCCCGCACCGTTGGGGCTGAGTGCGTCGCGATCGAGAAACTTGGCTGCCGCCAGCCGATCGCGCGCGTCCTCCCACGTCGTCGGCGCATCGGTCTTGAAGTAGCGCACACGCTTGGTCGTGCCCCAGATGCCCTCGGGAAGGACCACGAGCGTGAACGTCGACGAAAGCTCGCGGTTGCGCCGACTCGGGCGCGAGGCCGTTCGTCGGCGCGCGTTCCGCATGGTCGGGACATTGGCGGCGCTGAGCGCAGCCATCAGCCCGGTGTAGAGCGACGCAGGCGCGTTGGGCGTTACGATCACCGCGGCCTGTCCAGCGGCCTTGCCCCGGCGAACCGCCTCGGCCAGATCGACGCGCGCGCCGTCGATCGTGATTCCCGTCGACTCGATACGCATGACGCAGGTGCGGGGTGCGGGCGTGCTCGGTGCGGTCGCTGGTGTGGTCGAGTTACTCGATGCGGTCGGGGAAGCCGGCGCGTTCGTGTGCTTGCTCTTGGTCAGGCACCCGGCCGCGGCACCGCTTCCGAGTCCGAGCAAAAATGTAGAGGTGTTCGACATGGACAGACCTTTCAGACCAGAGCGGACGGACGCCCGAGCGTGGCTCGCGCAGGTAGAGCGCGACGACGCTCTTGCACCACGTCAGCTTGGCCGGGTTGGAGAGATGCTTGCTCGCGCCCGCGAGCTTGGCGTGCGCGCTGACTTGATCCATCGTGATGTCGACGGCGCCGAGCCCTTCGAGGTAGCGCGCGACGCGACCGACGCCGCCGGCCTCGGAATAGCCGGCGTTCCAGCCAAATGTCAGTAGCTCGACAAACCGCGGATTGCTCCAGTTGCCTTGCAGGTTCGCGATCCGCGGGTGGTGCTTTCGGTAGTTGTCGATGATCAGCCGAAGCAGCTCGCAGCCGATCGCGACGTTGATGCTCGGATCGAAGAGGTGCTCGCGCTGGTACGGCGTGCCGTGGCGCTTGTTGTAGTCGTCGAGCACAACCGGCACGATCTGCATGAGCCCGAGCGCTGATCCGGTCTGCGTGAGGTAGTTGCCGCTGGATTCGCGCTCGACGAGTGCGCGCACGTATTCGATCGGCACGCTGCCCCGATAGCGCTCGAATACCGGATCGAACCTTCGCACGCGCGGCGACGTGGCGAAGGATGCGCTCGGTGTTGCGCTCGGCGTCGGCGTTGCCGGCGACGTTGCGTGCGGCGCGGTCACCCCGATGGGAGGCGTCGTTGGGCACGGACATGTCGTGCCGGTCGCCGACGTAGGCGCGATCGGTGTCGACGTGAGCACCAGCTGAGACGGCATCGTGATCGGACCGTCGGTCGTCGGGACGCTCGACGTCGTCGGCGTCGTCACGAGCGACGTGCTCGCAGGTCTCGTCGGCGCGACGGTGAGGCTCGGCGTTGCGTCCGCATACGGATCGATCGGCCGCATGTCTCCCGAGGGTCCCGCGGCGAGCGAGCGCATCGAGCGGATTGGCAACGTCGCGGCGGGCGCGCTGGAGCTCGACGCGGGCAGTAGCGTCGCGGAAGCCGTCGTGTCCGACTGCTTCGCGAGACGTGGTTCGACAATC
>DASUFX010000589.1:0-6368 GCA_036274355.1 Kofleriaceae bacterium
GGCGTGAAGAGATTGCAGCCGCCGAAGCACGCGTCGCGCAGACGCAGGCGGTGCTCGACAAAGCGCAACTCGATGCCGATCGCGCGCATCGCTTGCTGCAGAGCGAAGCGATTCCGAAGGCGGAAGCCGACGCGGCTGACACCGCGGTCCGCACCGCGAAGGCCGCGCGCGACGCGCAGCAGAAGATCCTCGAGCAGGTGCGCTCGGGCGCGCGCGTCGAAGAGAAGGCGCAGGCATCGGCGAAGGCCGCAGAAGCGCAGGCCGCGGCGAACCTCGTGCTCGCCGGCCCGCGGGTCGAGGATCTGCGCGCGGCGACCGCGGTGGTCGAAGCCGCGCAAGGCCGCCTCGATCAGCTCGCAGTTACGATCGACGAGCTGACGATTCGCGCGCCCGCAGCCGCGCGCGTCGAGTCGCTCGACCTGCGGCCCGGTGACCTGCTTGGCCCCAACGCGCCGGCAGCGACGGTGCTCGAAGAGGATCAGCTCTACGTGCGGCTCTACGTGCCCGAGACCCAGATCGGGCGCATCAAGGTCGGGCAAGAAGTCCCGGTTTCGGTCGACTCGTTCCCGAATCGTTCGTTCAAGGCGAAGGTCGAGCACATCAACAACAAGGGCGAGTACTCGCCGCGCAACCTCCAGACTGCGGACGAGCGCGCCGATCAGGTGTTCGCGGTTCGCATCGGCCTCATCGAAGGCAAAGACGATCTGCGCGCCGGTATGGCGGCGACGGTACGGGTGCCGAAGTGACCGCGCCTGACCTACGCCCAGCCCGCTCGTCAGCGGCGATACGCGTCGACAACGTATCGCGCAAGTTCGGTGATTTCGTCGCGCTGTCCGACGTCGACCTCGAGGTGCACACGGGGATGGTCTACGGGTTGCTCGGCCCGAACGGCTCCGGCAAATCGACACTGATACGGATCCTGTGCGGACTGCTCGCGCCAACCACCGGTCGCGCATCGGTGCTCGGGCTAGACGTCGTCGCCGACAGCGAAGCAATTCGCAGGCAGATCGGTTACATGAGCCAGAAGTTCGCGCTCTACCCCGATCTCACGGTCGTCGAGAACCTGGAGTTCTACGCGCGCATCTATGGGTTGCGTGGCGAGCGACTGCGCAAGCGTGTCGAGGGCGCAATGGCGCTGACTCACATCGAGCCGTACGCGAGCCGCCGCGCGGGGCTACTCTCCGGTGGCTGGAAGCAGCGGCTCGCACTCGGGGCCGCGTTGATGCACGAACCAAAGGTCGTGTTTCTCGACGAGCCGACCGCCGGCATCGATCCCGTCGCACGCCGCGAGCTGTGGGACCTGCTGTTCGACCTGTCGGCACAGGGCATCACGCTGCTCGTCACCACGCACTACATGGACGAGGCCGAGCGCTGCGGTGAGGTCGGCTATCTGTATTTGTCGAAGCTCCTGGTCACGGGCACACCGGAACAACTCAAACAGATGCCGGAAGTGAACGCTCCGGGCACGCGTCGCATCGAGATCGAGACGCCGGGTTCGACACGTGCTTTGGGCTGGCTCCGCAACGAACCGTTCTGCCGCGGCGCCACCGTGTTCGGTCAGGCTGTCCACGCCGAGCTCGATGCCAACGTGTCTGACCAGGACCTGCTCGCGCGGATGGCCCAGGCCGGCTTTCCCGGCGCGACGGTGCGACCGATCGTGCCGTCGCTCGAAGACGTCTTCGTTGCGCTCACCGAACGTGCCGCGCGGGATCGCGGCGTCCTCCAGGCGGTGAGTGCCTGATGTGGTCGTCGTTCATCGCGATCGTGGTCAAGGAGTTCAAGCACATCACGCGGGACAAGGGCACGCTCGCGTTGTTCTTCACGCTGCCAGTGATCCAGCTCGCGCTGTTCGGCTTCCTCGATCAGAACGTGCGCAACCTGCCGACCGTGGTCGTCGATCAGGACCAGACCCGGTTCTCGCGCGAGCTCATGGACGAGATGCGCGCGACCAAGACGTTCGAGATCGTGCGCATCACGAACAGCCCTGACGAGGCTCGCGCGCTGATCCGTCAAGGTACCGTGCGTGCGGGCGTCGTGATTCCACCCGATTACCACGACCGCCGCGCACGGCGGCAGCAGGCGCAGTTCCTCGTCCTCATCGATGGCTCCGACTCGAACGTCAGCGCCCAGGCGCTCGCGTCGGTCAACGGGCTCGTCGCGCAGCACAACCTCGACGAAGCCGAAGCACTCGGAGCCAAGCCGCTGATCGCGGCGCAGCCGATCATCCTGTTCAACCCCGAGGGCCGGACCGCGAACTACATCATCCCCGGCCTCGTCGCGATCTTGCTCCAGCTCGCGGCCATGGTGCTTGCCTCGATCGCGATCGTTCGCGAGCGCGAGCAAGGCACGATGGAGCAGCTGCTCGTCACGCCGATCCAGCCCATCGGGCTCGTGCTCGGTAAGCTCGCTCCCTATCTGGTGATCGGTCTGATCGAGATGGCGCTGATCCTGCTCATCATGCGCTGGGGCTTCGGCGTGCCAATCAACGGCAGTCTGTTGCTCTTGTTCGCGGTCGCAGTTGTCTACCTGTTCGCGCTCCTCGCGCTGGGGCTCACGATCTCGATGCGCGCTCAGACCCAAATGCAGGCGGTCCAGATGGCGCAGATGCTGCTGCTGCCGTCGATCTTCCTGAGCGGCTATATCTTCCCGGTCGCCGGGCTGCCGACGGTCCTCTATTACATCGGCCGCGCGCTTCCCGCGACGCACATGATCAACGTGATGCGTGGCGCCGTGTTGCGCTCGGCGGGGCCGTTCGATCTATTACCGAGCCTGCTCGCGCTCGCCGCGATCAGCATCATCCTCGTAGTCATCTCGGTACGCGGCGTTCGCAAGCTGACGCTCTAACGCAGCGAGTGCGACCGCGCGCGCAGCGTCAACAGGCCGCGCACCTCGACCTGGCGCACACGTTCGCGCGTCAGGTTCGTGATCAGCCCGATCTCCTCGAGCGTGAGCGCGCCGTTGTCAGCGACATCGAGCGCGCACGTATGCGCGAGCTCCCACGGCTCGAGATCCGGAAAGTTGATCTTGATCGAGCCGGTCCGCGGATTGATGTCGAGATACAGATGATGCTTGCACGCGACCCACGGACACGGGCGCGGCGCGTCGCGACAGTCCTCGCGCGTGTGTGGCCGCTCGACATCGTCGACCGGCGGATTCTCCACCGCGCCTCGCAGCAGCTCCGCGCGCGTCAATCGCTTGAGCGCGATCGTCTTGCTGCGCGGCCGGTCCCGCTTGCCGCGCGACCGCGGCGTGACCTTGCGACTTACTTCAGGAACGTCCGAACCGTCCGCCGCCTCTCCTCCGCTCTCGACAACTTCATTCAGTAACGAATCGATCGAGATCGCCATCTCCCCATCGCAGTCGTCGCTCATGACATTGACCTGCCTCATGCGGGCGTGACTGGAAGCTGACGACGCGCGAGCGGGCTCAGCACCAGAGCCCCATGGTGCTCGCATCGCGTCTGGTCAGCTCACCAAGGTTCCCGCGTTAGTCACCCTAATGGCGCTTACATAAGCTACGCAAGAACATTTGCTCAAAATTTGCCTGGAGAGATCTCGGCGATTTCATATTTCTGGTGTACGGATCGCATGCCGATGAACGGGCCGCACCAAATCGAGCCGCGAAACGGCGCGCGATGAACCGCTTGCCGATGCGCTGGGGCGGCGCTCGACGTGGCGCCGGCCGTCCCGCACGCGGCCCGATCGCGAGCGAGCCGCACAAACGACGCCCGCAGCTGTCGCCGCGCCATCCGGTTCACGTCACCGCGCGCTTCGCACACACTGATCGCGCGTGCAGCGCGGAGACTACGCAGCTCGCGCGCGGCGCTACCTATCGCGTCCTACGCCGCGCGCTCGACCTCTCGCTCGCGCGCACCGACTTCCGCATCGTTCACCTCGCGGTGGTCGCGTCGCGGCTCGAGTTGATCGTCGAAGCCGACGACAAGCATGCGCTCGCGCGCGGCATGCAGGGCTTTCAGGTCTCGGCGGCCAAGTGGCTCAACCGCGCCGCTCGCCGCCGCGGCACCGTCTTCCCCGACCGCTACCGGATGCGGATCCTCGCCACGCGCGTCGACGTGCGTGACGCGATCGGCCGGCTCCCCGATGCACCAAGCGCGCGCACCGCGGCCTGGCCCGAGACCTGGCTGCTCAGCGCCGAGCTCGCCGTTACCAGCGAGCGTTCGCAACGGCGTTGGATTCGGTCTCGCGCTGATGAAGATTCGTGATCCGCTGCGCGGCGGGTAGTGGCTGCGTGGCACGGGTCCAGCGTTCGAGATAGAGCGCCGCCACGATCGTGGGCACGAACGACAGCACGATGTACGCGTCGAAGCGCGCCACCGTGCCGAATAGCGTCACGACGAAGAATGCCGGCGCGATGATCACCACGAGCCGCGCGAACACCGGCCAACCGGGCGTTCGCTTCGCGATCGCGCCGATCACCATTCCGGACGGCACACCGACGAACGAGCCGATGAACAGCAACGCCATGAATGCGGGCGCACCACCGTGCTCTCGGACGGCGATGCCAAGCGCGATTACCGCTGTGTTGCCCAGGCCGAGCAAGGCTCCGTACATGCGGGCGGTCATCTGCGAATAACGGACCAGGGGCCCGCGTTATTGCAGCCCAACCGGTTTCGCGCAGCTAGCGCGGGCCGGGTGTCATCCCGTCGACAACCGCCGCCTTGGCGCCTGCCATTTCGTCATGCGAGCCAGTCCTGCCTTCGAACCAACATCGAGTGCCCGCGATGCGTGTCGCCACAGCGGCTGTCCGGAATCCGGGCGAAAAGTTAGTCACCGATCCGCGAGCGACGCTTGCTCGTCATTGCGACGTGTGCGCTAACGACTCAGTCGCGGAACGCGCCATACACGCTGATCGGGCCGTACTTCCAGAACACGTCCGGCCGTGCGAAGCCGGCGTCGGCGAGCAGATGCAGCTCGACCGCGATCGGGTAGTAGCGATCTTCGCCTGCCCACTTCGCGAACAGGTCGTTGGCCTCGGGCTGCGCGATGCCGTGCTGCGCCATCCACGCTGACCAGGTCGCGAACATTTGGTCCCGCTCGCGGCCGTGCTCGTGCACGTTGCAGTCCGCGACGATCACTGCGCCGCCGGGACGCAGCGCCTCGTAGATCCGCGCGTAGAGCGTGCGCTTCTTTTCGATCTCGGGCACGTGATGGAGCGCGAGCGACGCGACGACCGTGTCGCAACGCGGCGCGTTCGACCAGAGTGTGTCGAACGAGGCGTGCACGAGCTCGGCACGATCGCCGTGGTGAGCGACACGCTCGCGCGCGGTCTCGAGCATCGCTGGATCGATGTCGACGAGCTTCACACGCGCGCTCGGTTGCGCTTCGAGGATCGCAGCCGCGAGCGCACCGGTGCCGGAGCCGAGATCGATCACGTCGCCGCGCGCGAGCGAGACCGCCGTCGCGATCATCTCCTCGTAGCGAGGGATGTAGCGGCGGATTGCGACGTCGTATTCACGAGCCGCCACGCCGAGGTGGCTGAGCACGCGGTGGTCGGTCATCGGCGCGATCTAGCACGGGCCGGGCGGCTTGGGTCGGAACCCAGCGGGATCACGGGACTGCGAGACAGGCCGCAACCAGCGTCCGCACCTGTCGATACGCGCGCCATGTCCAAATCACCACTCGCGACACTTTTCGCATGCACCGCCGCCATCTACGTGACGGCCACACACCTTCCCCTTCTACACGCCGACGAATCGGCCAACGCCCAGTTCTGCAAGGAGACCGGCTTCTACACGAGCTCCGAGTTCTCTCCGAAGGACTTCGCGAACATCCAGATGACCGAGGACGGCGCGACCGAAACGGCCGGCCGCTTCGGCAACATGATGTGTACAGGTGGCAAGGTCACCGGCCGCGACAAGATCATGGCCATCCGCGCGAGCTGGATGAAGTCGCTCGGCATCGACGAGCGCGACTTTGTCGTGCTAGCCGCGCTCAGCAACGCGCGCACGTACGAAAATCAGAACCTGAGCTCGATCGCCGGCCCGGTGAGCCAAATCGGGAATGGCTACGCCGCGGCGGGGCTCGTCGAGCTCGACGCGCTGGGCGCGAACGCATCGATGTTCGCACGCTTCACTGTCGTCGATCGCTGTCTACAGTCGGGAGCCGAACGCAGCCCGCTCCTGCGCCACATCCTGTGCACCCGCGAGCAGCTCGATCCGACGAAAGCGTACGCGGAGCTCGATGCCACCGCCGAGCTCAACAACGGCACCCGCTACAGGCTGCGCCGCCTGGTGAGGAAGACCGCCGAGGCCGCTGCGAAGCGCCGCGCCGAGCTCGACGCACTCGCGAAGACCGATCCTGGCGTCGCCAAGGTGATCGCGATCGCTGACGCGCAGTTCAAGGAGTGGG
>DASUFX010000590.1:0-3586 GCA_036274355.1 Kofleriaceae bacterium
GCACGAATTCGCGTCGCAGATTGTGCGCTCGCGCTCGGCGATCCACGTGCCGCCAACGTGTACCGCGCCGTCGCTTGGTACTGCCTGAAGTCCGGACATCCACTCGCGGCTCTCGTGTGCGCGCGCGTGCTCGAAGCACACGGCGCGGATTCTTCCGACATCCTCGCGTCGCTCGTCGTCACCTACGGCAACGAGAGCGAGCGCCTCGGGAAGGTCGCGGCACGCATCGCGCTCCCTGCCGACACGATCAATCTCGAAGTGCCCGACGTCCGCCTCGCCGCGCCTCCCGACGCTGTTGCCACTGCGATCGCACGCGCGGAGCACGCGACCGACAACTTCAAGGAGTACCCCGAATCGCTCCACGCGATTCCGCTGCTCTCGACGATGTCGGAGGCCGCGTTCAAGCGCGTGCTGTCCACGCTCACGTTGCGCCGCATGCCGGTCGGTGCGCCGGTGATCCGCGAAGGCGAAGCGGGTAACTCGTTCTTCTTCGTCGCCGGCGGTGGGCTCCGCGTCTACGCGACCGATGGTCTCGGCCGCCAAACCGAGCTCGCGAAGCTCGGCGAGAACGCTGTGTTCGGCGAGATGGCATTGCTCTCGGCGCAGCCGCGAACGGCCACCGTCGAATGCACCTCCGACGTCGACCTCTTCGAAGCGTCGCGCCAATCGCTCGCCGCGCTCGCCGACGAGCTCGGTGCGGTCGCCGAAGCACTTCACGGCTTCACGCGAGAGCGCCTGCTCGGCAACCTGATGGCGACGAGCGCGCTGTTCAAGCCGTTCAATCGGATGCAGCAGCGCGACCTGCTCCGTCGCTTCACCAGCCACGACGTCGCTCCCGGCACGGTCGTCATAAACGAAGGCGAACAAGGCCGCGGTCTGTTCGTCGTGCTATCGGGCGAGCTCGATGTCTCGCGCCGCGCCGCGGATGGCACCACGGTTCCACTCGGCGGCCTCAAGACCGGTGACGTGTTCGGCGAGATGTCGATCCTGCGAAACGCTCGCACCACCGCTACCGTCGTTGCGACGCGTCCTGCGACAGTTTTGTTCCTGGCGGGCGAATACGTCACGCGTATCGTTTCCGGCGTGCCTGAAATCAAAAGCTTTCTCGAAGCGTTGGCCGAGGGGCGCGAAATCGACAATCAGCTTTTGCTCGGTGAAGACGAAACTCCGGCGGACGAGCGAATTCTGATTTAGGGCCTATACTTGTCGTCATGGACGACGAGCAGCAGACCTCTGAGCGCCCGGGACCGAGCAAGATCCTGTGGCTCCTCCTCGCCCTCGCGATCGTGCTCATGTGGTGGTACTTCCGCCCGCGGCATGACGAGGGCGCTGGTGCCGCACAGGAGATGTCGGATCAGGCGAGTGCCGCTACCGACCCCGACGACATCCTCGTCGATCTAAAGGACAACGCGACGCCACAGCAGGTCGCCGCGATCGAGCGCGACCTCGGCATCGATCTCGTGCTGGTCAGCGACCAGTCGAAGGACGAGCAGTTCTATCGCGCGCACGTCGATCCGGCGCGCCGCGACGCGATCATCGATGCGCTCTCGAAGCGCTCCGAGGTCGAGATTGCCGAGCCCGACGCAACCGTCTCGCTCTCGCCCGGCGAAGAGACCGTCGCGCCGATCGTCCCGACGTGGGAAGGCTTCCCGAACGACCCGCAATACAAGTTTCAGTGGCACATGCGCCAGATCGGCATGCCCGAGGCGTGGAAGCTCGCCGACGGTAACGGCGTGATCGTCGCGGTGCTCGACACCGGCGTCGGCTACGAGGACTACGCCAACTTCCACGTGCTGCCCGATCTCAAGGGCATCACGTTCGTGAAGCCGTACAACTTCGTCGCCAACAACAAGCACGCCGGCGACGATCACGGCCACGGATCGCACGTGACCGGCACGATCGCGCAGGTCACGAACAACGGCATCGGTGTCACCGGTGTCGCGATGAACGTCAAGATCATGCCGCTCAAGGTCCTCTCGGCCGGTGGCTCGGGCTCGGTCGCAGGCATCGCGGACGCGATTCGCTACGCGGCCGACGAAGGCGCAAAGGTCATCAACATGTCGCTCGGCGGTGCGTTCCCGTCGCGCGTGCTGAAGAAGGCCGTCGAGTACGCGCACGCGAAGGGCGTCACCGTCGTGTGCGCCGCGGGCAACGAGAGCCGCGGCAAGGTCGGTTATCCGGCCGCGTATCCGGGCGCGATCGCCGTCTCGGCGACGCAGTACGACGAGAACACCACGTTCTACTCGAACTACGGCAAGGACATCGACGTCGCTGCGCCTGGCGGTAACACGCGCGTCGATCAGAACGGCGACGGCATGCCCGACGGCGTTCTCCAGAACACGATCGTGATCGGTGATCCGACGAAGGACGATTACTTCGGTTACATGGGCACGTCGATGGCGTCGCCGCACGTCGCCGGTGTTGCCGCGCTCGTCGTCGGCGAAGGCGTCAGCGATCCGGACATGGTCGAGAAGATCCTCAAGGACACCGCGCGCAAGCCGAAGGACAGCAAGCAGTACACGACCGACAAGTACGGCGCGGGCATCATCGATGCGCCGGCCGCAGTGCTCAAGGCGCGTGCGGAAGGCGGCGGCTGGCAGCTCGGCCTCGGCCTGCTCATGGCAGGCGCCGTCGCTGCGAGCGCGCGTCGCAAAGGTCTTGGCGTGAAGCTCGGCCCGAGCTACCTCGCGGGCGTCGTGCTCGGCGCGTCGGGTCTGTTCTTCCTGCCGTACATCTTCCCGTCGCTGTCGTCGGCGCCGGTCGTCGACACGCTCACGCGCGGTCTGCCGTCGTGGGATCTCTCGCTGCTCGGCCCGAGCGGTCACGGCAACGTGCTGTTCTTCAGCGCGCTCGTGCCGCTCGCGTTGCTCGCAGTTGGTTACGGCGTGCCGAAGCTACGCGCGCCGCTCGCTGGTCTCGCGATCGGCGTTGCTGCGCACCTCGCGTTCTTCGCGGTGGTGCCGATGACCCAGCTGCATTACGTGCCGCTCGGCTTCGGTCTCGCCTCGATCTGGCTCGGTTTGAACGCGATCGCGTGCGTGTTGCTCGCGCGGTTGGCGCTTCGACGCTAGGTTGTCAGACGTTCGACAGGTCGCGTTTTCTCGTCGGAGATCACGCGATCTTCACGTTTGACACCCGCGGTAGGTAACGCGGGAGGCCATGCGCGCGTCACGCGCTAGGCCGGCGCTCGTCACGCAATCGCTCACGTCTTGCCCACGTTCGCGCTCAGGCGGGTTCACGCGGTGAAACCGCAGTGTGAAGTCCATGAAGACTTCGCACTCGATCATCGCAGCTCTCGCCCTCCTCAACACCGCCAACGCGTTCGCGCAGCCCGCGATGGACGCGCCGGCCGCCGAGGTCGACACCGCCGTGACGGTCGAGCCGACGACGGCGACCGAGTCGGCACCGGTCGACCAGGTCAAGCCGCGCAAGCGCCACCACGTGCGCATGGCACTCGAGCTCGGCGCGATCTTCGCGGCCGGCACGCGCTGGTACTGGCGCGATGGTGGCGAGCCGAACCGCGTCGATTGGCAGCTCGGCTTCGGCGGTGACGCGCTGAAGAAAAAGCTGGTCGGCTTTGGCGACG
>DASUFX010000591.1:0-5595 GCA_036274355.1 Kofleriaceae bacterium
CGAGATCGACGTCGGCAGCGCGAAGAAGAACGCCGCCGTGCAGCACGATCTCGGCATCAACGTGAACGCCATTCCGCTCGCCGTGTTCTACGAGCCGACGGGCGAGCTCGTCGGCGACACGTTCGCGGGCGAGCTGAAGCCTTCGCGCCACTTTTCTTCGCGCGAGATTCGTGACTTCCTCCGCGAAGTCGTGGACTATCACCGCATCGTCAGCCCCGACCAGCGGCAGTGAGAGTCGCGCGGCGGTAAGCCGCGCTCAGCAATGTTCGTCATCGATTCAGCGGTATCCTTGCGCGTGCTGCGCGAGGACGATGCCGCGGAGCTCTTCGTGCTCACGGACGCCAATCGCGCGTATCTGCGCCGTTGGCTGCCGTGGGTCGATCTCGTGACGTCGGAAGAGGACTCGCGGTCGTTCTTGGCGACTGTAGCAGCGCAACGCGAGGAAGGCCGCGGCCCCACGTTCGGCGTGCTTTGCGACGGGGCGCTCGCCGGCGTCATCGGCTTCTTGCCCGTCGACCGCGTCAATCGAATCGGCGAGATCGGCTACTGGCTCGCGCCGCAGTCGCAGGGCCGCGGCGTGATGACGCAATCGTGCCGGTTTGTCGTGCGCTACGGGTTCCTCACGCTGGACTTGAACCGCATCCAAATCGCGGCCGGCACGGAGAATCGGGCGAGCCGTGCCATCGCGGAGCGGCTCGGCTTCAGGTTCGAAGGAATCCTGCGCGCCCGCGAGAATCTCTACGGCACGTTCATCGACCACGCGATGTACTCGCTGCTGCGCAGCGAGTTCGACGAGGCCGAGCTTCAGTGAACCGCGCTTGCCGGCCCTTGGCGGGTTTGCCAAAGTAGCCCGCTATGTCCGAATCCACAGCGTCTCGACGGTATCTCAAGTGGCTCGCGGCCGGCGCGGTCGCGGTCGCCGCCGTCGGCATCGCGGCATGGGCGCAGCTCGGCGTGCACCGCGCTCCCGCAGTCGCAGGCTTCAAGGTCGTCGCGGCGTACCCGCACGATCCCGCGGCGTTCACGCAGGGTCTCGCGATTGAAGCTGGAAAGCTTTACGAAGGCACCGGCCTCTACGGCGCGTCGACCGTGCGGCGCGTGAATCTCATGAGCGGCCGCGCCGAGAAGCAGCGCGCGCTTGGCGAGCGCTACTTCGGCGAAGGCATCGCGATCTTGGGCGGGCGCCTCTATCAGATCACGTGGATGAACGGTGCCGCCGTCGTCTATAACGTCGACACGTTCGAAGTCGAGCGCACGATGCAGTACGACGGCGAAGGCTGGGGCCTCACGCACGACGGTAAAGAGCTCATCATGAGCGACGGCTCCGCGACGATCCGCTTCCGCGATCCGCAGACGTTCGCGGTCACGCGCGAGATCGAGGTGCGCGACAACGGCATGCCGCTCGCGATGTTGAACGAGCTCGAGTACATCGACGGCGAGATCTGGGCGAACATCTGGTACGACGACCGCATCGCGCGCATTTCGCCGGCCGACGGCCGGGTGCTCGGCTTCATCGACTTGAGCACGCTCTATCCAAAAAGCGCGCGCGGCAGCGAGGCCGTGCTGAACGGCATCGCCTACGACGCTGCTGCAAAGCGCCTGTTCGTCACGGGCAAGAATTGGCCGCAGCTTTACGAGATCGAGGTCACGCGGCCGTGACCCTTGCGCACGGCCTGGTGTAGAGTCCACCCCAGGTGTAATCGGGAGCTCCTTGATGGCCAAGCGTTCTCTACGCAGCATCTTCGTGCACAAGTCCGTCGAGCAAATGCATGCGGAACATGAGCGCGGGGAGCTGAAGAAGTCGCTCGGCGCCGTCAATCTCGTACTACTCGGCATCGGTTGCATCATCGGCACCGGCATCTTCGTCTTGACGGGGCAAGCGGCCGCCTTACACGCGGGCCCCGCGATCATGATCTCGTTCATCATCACGGGTACGTTGTGCACGCTCGTCGCGCTGGCCTACGCGGAGCTCGCGTCGGCGATCCCAGTGTCGGGCTCGGCATACTCGTACTCGTACGCGTCGCTCGGCGAGTTCGCCGCCTGGATCATGGGCGTGCTGCTCGTGCTCGAGTACGGCGCCGCGGCCTCGACGGTCGCCGTGGGCTGGTCCGGCTACGTCGCGAGCTTCCTGCACGACATCGGCATCGATATCCCCGTTGCTCTTCGCGGAGCGATCGGCACGCCGATCACGGACTTCGCTTCGGGCGCAGTCGTCGGCACGGGCGTCGTGAACCTGCCCGCGGTCATCGGCTGCGCCGCCGTCACGGCTCTGTTGGTGCTCGGCGTGTCGGAATCGGCGTTCGTCAACAACATCATCGTGGCGATCAAGGTCACGGTCGTCGTCGCGTTCATCATCATCGGCTCGTTCTTCGTGAACACCGATCTCTGGTTTCCGCTCGTGCCGCAGGCCGTGCCGCCGCACCCGCAGGGCACGAGCCTGTGGAGCGAGATCGGCACGGCGCTGTGGGATGTCGTGACGGCGCAGGCCTCGGGGCGATACGGCATTGCCGGAATCATCACGGCCGCCGCGACGATCTTCTTCGCGTACATCGGCTTCGAGGCCGTGTCGACGGCCGGCGCGGAGTCGAGGAACCCGAAGCGCGACATGCCGATCGGCATTTTGGGCTCGCTGATCATTTGCACGATCCTCTACATTCTGACGTCGGCCGTGCTCGTCGGCATCGTTCCGTACACGGATCTCAACGACCCCGCGCCGATCGCGAAGGCCGTCAACCAGATCGGCCTGCCGTGGTTCGCCGCGCTCGTGAAGATCGGCGCGATTGCCGGCTTGTCGTCGGTGATGCTCGTCCTGCTATACGGGCAGACGCGCATCTTCTACACGATGGCGCGCGACGGATTGATCCCGCCGCTGTTCTCCGCCGTCCACTCGAAGTTCAAGACGCCGTGGATCAACACGTTGATCGTCGGCCTACTCGCGTGCGCGTTTGCGGGCTTCATGGGTCTCGACACGCTCGCAAAAGTCACCAACGTCGGCACGTTGGCCGCCTTCGTGATCGTCTGCATCACCGTCATCTATCTGCGCTACAAGCGTCCCGACATGCCGCGGCAGTTCCGGACGCCTTGGTTCCCGGTGACGCCGGTGCTGGGTGCCGTCATGAGTGCCTTTCTCTTGATGTCCCTGATGAGCGACGCGGCGACGAGGAATTTCTTCATTCCTTATCTGCTCATCGGCGTCGTCCTGTACTTCGCGTACGGCATGTGGAACTCCAACCTCGGCAAGGGCATCGTCGTGCACGGCCACGAAGTCATGGCCGACTCGCCTCACCCGAAGGGTCTGGACTGATCGCGAATGGATTTTTTGATGAGCGCGTTCGACATGTTTCTACATGTCGACCAACACCTCGGCGAGTTTGCGACCAGCTACGGCGTTTGGATCTACGCGCTGCTGTTCTTGGTCATTTTTCTCGAGACGGGCGTCGTCGTCACGCCGTTTCTGCCCGGTGACTCGCTGCTGTTCGCCGTGGGCGCTTTGGCCGCGGCCGGCGTCATCGACATTGTCGGAATTCTGTCGCTGCTGACGGCCGCGGCGATCATCGGTGACAACACGAATTACTTCATCGGGCGCGCAGTCGGGCCGCGTGTGTTCACCGAGCACAGCAAATGGCTGAAACGCGAGCATCTCATGCGAACACAGCGCTTCTACGAGGTGCACGGCGGCAAGACCGTGATCATGGCTCGGTTCGTGCCGATCGTGCGCACGTTCGCGCCGTTCGTTGCGGGCGTCGGGCGCATGCGTTATCCGCGGTTCCTCGCGTTCGACGTCGCCGGCGGGATCCTGTGGGTCTGGGGCTTTGGGCTGCTCGGCTATTTCACGGGCGCCATACCGTTCGTCAAAGAGAACTTCGGCCTCGTTACCATCGGCGTCATTCTGATTTCGGTGGTGCCGCTAGCCTTCGAGATTTTGCGTGCGCGCCTGCAGCGAGCACGTGCCGGCGTATGAGGTCCCCCCGATGACGCTTGGCCATGTCACGCTCATCGCGCTTGCGGTCGCGGTCGTCGTCTCATGCGTGTCGCGGCTCAACGTCGGGCTGCTTGCAATGGCCCTCGCGTGGATCATCGGCGTGTTCATCGGCGGCTTGCGGCTCGCCGAGGTGCTCGCGGGATTCCCGGTCGACCTCTTCATCACGTTGTCCGGCGTCACGTTGCTGTTCGCGCAGGCGCACGTTAACGGCACGCTCGATATCGTCGCGCATAATGCGATGCGCCTGTGCCGCGGCCGCGTAGGCCTCGTCCCGATCATGTACTTCGCGCTCGGGGCCGCGCTCGCGTCGGCCGGGCCCGGCAACATCGCGACGACCGGCTTGCTCGCGCCGATGGCGATGGCGACGGCGCTCAAGAACCGCACTTCGCCATTTCTGATGGCGATCATGGTCGGTAACGGCTGCAACGCCGGTTCGTTGTCGCCGCTGGCACCGACCGGCCTCATCGTGACCGATTACATGTCGCGCATCGGCCTGCCGAACTTCGAGCTCCAGACGTGGGCGTACAACCTGATGGCGCATGCCATCGTCGCGTTCGCGGGTTATTTCGCGTTTGGCGGCTACAAGCTGCTCATGCGCGCGGACCGCGTCGAGGTCGAGGCCGAGCCGCGCAAGCAGCTCGATGGCCATCAGATCCTGACGCTCGCGGTGATCGCGGTGCTGATCGTCACGGCGATCGCCAGCCAGCTTTTCGACATCCGCGGCTTCAACATCGGCTTGGCAGCCATCGCGGGTGCCGTGCTGCTCGCGCTGGCGCGCGCAGCCGACGACGGCCAGGCGATCAAGACGGTGCCTTGGGCCACGATCCTGATGGTTTGCGGCGTCACCGTTCTGATCGGCCTGCTGCAGAAAACCGGGGGCATGGAAATTTTCTCGAACCTGCTGTCGAGCATTGCGACACCGGCCACCGTCATTCCCGAGCTATCCGTGATCATCGGCATCGTCTCGGCCTACTCGAGCACGTCGGGCGTCGTGCTGCCGGCGTTTTTGCCGACCGTGCCGGGCCTCGTCGAAAATCTAAATCTCGACAATGCGCTCGGCATCGCGTCCACGATGAACATCGCGGGCCACCTCGTCGACGTGTCGCCTCTATCGACGATCGGCGCACTATGCATCGCCTCCGTCCCGGCCGGCGAGATGAGCCGCAAGCTGTTCAATCAGCTCTTGGCGTGGGGCATGAGCATGACGGTCGTCGGCGCCGTCCTCTGCTGGGTGCTGTTCGCCTAAGGCGGCCGCGAAGTCACAGCGATCGGGCGACGAGCGTCCTCGCGCGCGCGAAGTCGACTTGCGGCAGCGAGTCAACCGCGTCGCTGAGCTCGCGCAAAATTTGCGCCTGCACCACCCCGCGCCGCTGCGCTTCGGCGTACGAAATCTCGGGGTGGAACATCACCATCGAGTAGCGCGGGATGAAGCGTCCGGGAAAGCGCCGCTCGAGCTCGAACGACAGGTCGGCGCGCAATTGGAACTTCGGGTCGCGCACGTCGTCGCGCATCTCGCGATAGTTCTCGAGCGCCATCTCGGCGATCGCGTGCGCGTTCGGCGCGCGGTCGGCTTCGAACGCCGCGAAGATCGCGGGCCAGTCGTGGCCTTCGGC
>DASUFX010000592.1:0-5341 GCA_036274355.1 Kofleriaceae bacterium
CCGTTGGCCTCGGTGCCGACGAGGTACGTGAAGCCGGGGTAGCGGCCATCGCTGCCCGCGGCCGCCGTACGTCCTGCCATCACGTTCGAATCGACGTACACCGGGTACACAGGATCGGTGATCGCGACGCGCGCGGCCAGCGCAAAGATCTCCTGGACGTTACCGCTGTCACACTTGCTGCCGTCGCTGACGAAGATCTCGTCGGCGGCAATGTCGACGCCGCGCGCCGCGTAGTCGTGCTGGCGGATCGCGTCGACGAGGAAGTCATAGCCCTGCTCGGGGCCATAGCCTTTAAACGTCTCGCGCTTTGCCATCTCGTCGACCGCGGCATGCATTGCCTCGACGATCGCGGGCGCGAGCGGCTCGGTGACGTCACCGATGCCGAGCCGGATCACCTTCGCGTCCGGTTGCGCTGCCTGGTAGGCGCGCACGCGACGACCGATTTCGGGAAACAGGTAGCTGGCAGGAAGCTTTGCGTAGTGCTCGTTGATACGGGCCATGACGGCGAGAACGTAGCCGAGCAACCTTTCTACCGCCAGCGATCGTCTGACTTGCCGTGAAGTGGTTGTTGGTTCTTAGCCTGGTGGCTTGTTCGCATGACGTGCGTGCCCGGTATCCGTCTCGCCCCGACGAGCCGACGGGGACGCTCGTGCTCGCGATGTCCCGTTCCGCGTCGGGTGTCAGCGTCGCGATCAACGGCCTGTTGGTCGTCGACGACGCGAAGACAGACCACGTCGTGATCGAGGGTGTCCCAGTCGGCACGCGGGAGGTGGTGATGGCAGCAAACGGCAGCGACAAGGCGTTCAATGTCTGGATCGACACCGAGCATCCGACGACGGTCCCACTCGGCGTCCCCGACGAAGGCAGCGGCTTTCTCAAGTCACTCGCCGGCTCGCTGATCTCGATCCTCGTCTACTCGTACTTGCACTGACTACTGCAGCTGCGCCGGCGCGCCGCGTTCACCGCGCGGCTCCTGCTCGGCCACGCGCGTGTACGAGCGCGGCTGATCGAAAACGACAATCGTGAGCTCATCGCCGGTGAACGACTTCACGCTCATGTCGATCGGCGTGTTGACTGCTTGCGGATTGCACTCGCCGAGCTTGTACGTGACCTTGAATGTACGACTCGCCTCTCCGGCGACGATCTTGCCCTTCTGCTCGCAGCGGCCGGTCTTCCCGCGATCGATCCAGACGTCGATGGTCCCGTTCGCCTCGATCGTCATCGTGTAGCTGTTGTCGAGCTCGTCGCTGGAGATCCAGCGACCTTGAATGTCTGCGACCTGATCGGCCGGGCGCTCCACCACAGGTGCCTTTGGCGGCGGCGGTTTGCTGCACGCCACCACGACAACAATCCACACGCCGCGCATGGCTGGACCGTACACGTGAACAAGGCGTGAAGCGACCCCACCTGATGGGGTGTGCACGCATTGAGTGTCGGCGCGCCCCCTGTGGGGTAGAGTTCGCGCGCTGTCATGACAATGCGCTCTGATCGCAACGACTTCATCCGCGACATCATCGACGAGGACCTGCGTACGGGACGGCACACCAACGTCGCGACGCGGTTCCCGCCCGAGCCGAACGGCTATCTCCACATCGGCCACGCGAAAGCAATCTGCGTGGACTTCGGTGTCGCGCGCGATTACCAGGGCACGTGCAACCTCCGATACGACGACACGAACCCGACGAAGGAAGATATCGAGTACGTCGAATCGATCGAGCGCGACGTGCGCTGGCTCGGCTTTACACCGAGCGCTGTGCTGTTCTCCGCCGATTACTTTCCGAAGATGTACGAATTGGCCGAGCGGCTCGTTCGCGAGGGCAAGGCGTTCGTCGACGATCTGACCGACGAGGAGATCAAGGAATACCGCGGCACGTTGAGTGAGCCGGGCAAGCCCAGCCCGTACCGCGATCGCTCGCCCGAAGAGAATCTCGACTTGCTCCGCCGCATGAAAGCAGGCGAGTTCCCTGACGGCGCGAAGGTGCTGCGCGCGAAGATCGATCTCGCGAGCGCGAACATGAAGATGCGCGATCCGCTGCTCTATCGGATCCGCCATGCGCACCATCACCGGACCGGCGATCAGTGGTGCATCTACCCGATGTACGACTACGCGCATCCGCTCGAGGACGCGATCGAAGGCATCACGCACTCGATCTGCACGCTCGAGTTCGAGAACAACCGCGAGCTGTACGACTGGGTGCTCGACAACACCGGGCCATGGAATCCGCGTCCCCATCAGTACGAGATGGCGCGTCTCGCGCTCGAGTACACGCTGATGAGCAAGCGCAAGCTGCGCCAGCTCGTCGAGGAAGGCATCGTGCGCGGCTGGGATGATCCGCGCATGCCGACGCTCGCCGCATTGCGCCGCCGCGGCTACACGCCCGAAGCGATCCGCACGTTCTGCGACATGATCGGCGTCGCGAAAGCGAACTCGATGGTCGATATCGGCAAGCTCGAGTACTGCGTGCGCGACGATCTGAACAAGATCGCGCCGCGCGTACTCGGTGTGTTGCGACCGATCGAGGTCGAGGTGAGCGGCGAGGTGCCAGCTGCGTCGACCGACGCGCCGTATTTCCCGCCCGACGTTGGCAAGCCGGGCTCGCGCACGCTGGCGATCAGCAATCGCATCTTCATCGATCGCGACGACTGGAGCGAGAATCCACCGGCCGATTGGAAGCGGCTCGCGCCTGGTCGCACGGTGCGGTTGCGCCACGCATACGGAATCTCCGTCGAGGAGGTCGTCGCGCGTGACGCTGCCGGCAATGCAACGAAGCTGCGCGCGAAGATCGTCGATCCGGGCAAGGGTGCCGGCGTGATCCACTGGGTCGATGTCGCGACCAGCGTGCCCGCGGAGATCCGGCTGTACGAGCGGTTGTTCAAGGTGCCGAAGCCGGAAGAAGGCGGCGGCGATCCGCTCGTCCACCTCGATCGCAATTCGCTCGAGGTCGTCACGACCGCGCGCGTCGAAGCATCGCTCGCGAATGCGGCGGTTGGTTCGCGCTGGCAGCTCGAGCGCGTCGGCTACTTCATCGTCGACGAGGACACGAAACCGGGTGCGCTCGTGCTCAACCGCATCATCACGTTGCGCGACGAGAAGCCGACGGTCGTGACCATCGCGCCGACCGAACGCAAGGCGAACGTGAAGGCGGCGACGCGGCCGAAAGGCAAGTCGCCGGCGGAGTACCGCGCCGAAGCGCGCGCGCGCGATGTCGATCTCGCCGACGCGTACCGCAAGGCGCAAGCGATGGGCCTCTCCGACGAGCAGGCCGATCTGCTCACCGGCGAACGCGCGAGCGCGAAGCTGTTCGTCGAGACCGCCACGGCGACGAACGACGCCCCGCTGGTCGCGAAATGGATGATCAACGAGCTGCCCCGCGCGCTCGGCGACAGAGAGCTTGCCGATGCCGGACTCGATGCGGGCCGGTTCGCAGAGCTCGTTGCGCTCTTGCGGGATGGGACCATTACCCCCGCCGTCGGAAAGACCGTCCTTGCCCAGATGGTCCAGACCGGTAAGCGCGCCCACGAGCTCGCGGCCGCGCATACGGCGACGTCGACCATCGATCTCGGCTCCGCGGTCGACGCGGTGATCGCTGCAAACCCAGACAAAGCGGCCCAGTACAAAGCGGGTAAGACCGGCTTGCTCGGCTTCTTTGTCGGCCAGGTCATGAAGTCGACGCCGAACGCCGACGCCGCCGCGGTCAATCGCGTGGTCCGGGAGCGACTGGGCTAACGACCTGGGGCAGAAGTCTCCAATCTGAGGATTTAATCCCAGTTTTCTCCAGCACTTACGATCGCTACAAGTAGATCGTGACCTGGAAGCTGATCGCCATCGGTGTGCTCGCAGTTGGCTGTGGTGCCCAACTCGGCGACGGCGTCGACGAGCACGGCATCAGTGTCGATGCCTCGACCGGCGGCGGCGGCGGTGGTGGTGGTGGCGGTGGCGGAGGAGGCGGCGGTGGTGGCGGCGGCATGCACGACGCTGGCGTTCCGGTCGGGCCCGATGCGCCGCCCGGGTCGGCGTGCGGCAACAACCGCAAGGTCTTTCTCGAATTCAACGGCGTGACGATCACCAAAGCGACGACGAGCGACGCGACGCTGAATTACGCGAGCTGGATCAGCGCGAACGCGGTCGTCCCGCCGTGGCATCAAGGATCGTCGACGCGCACGACCGACATCACGACGATCGTCAACGGCGTGAAGTCGCGGCTCGCGAACACGCCGATCCAGGTCGTCACCACGCGACCAGCGGCGGGTCCGTACGTGATGATCGTGTTCGGCGGTCAGAGCACCGGCAACGGCGGCACGGTCGGCACGACCTACGGTGGCTCGACGAACGAGCACGACTGCGGCGATCTCGTGAAGAGCGACCTCGGTTGGATCTCGGATAACCCGTCCGTGTCGTATGCACAGGATCTGGCAATCGGCGCGATCGGCTGGGGTCTCGGCCTGAACGGCACGAACGATCCCAACGACTGCATGTGCGCCTGGGCGAACAACTGCCAATCGGCTTCTGGTGCTTGCACGCTATCTGCCTCGATCGCGACGACGACTAGCTCCTCGCCGGCGACCACCTGCCCTAATCAGAACCCGCAGAACGAGGTCGCCGCCTTCACGACGAAGTTCTGCCAGTAGGCCCGTGTAGGTGCGATCTCGTCGACGCCGTTTGTTATGATCAGCGGTGATGATCGGGACGACCGTCGGCAGCTACCGCGTCACTGCCAAAGTGAGCGTCGGTGGCATGGGCACGGTGTACAAAGCCGAGCACTCGCTGATCGGTAAGCTCGCGGCCGTCAAGGTTCTGCATCCCGAGCTCCGCGGCAATCGCGAGGTCGTGCAGCGCTTCTTCAATGAAGCGAAGGCGACGACGCAGATCAAGCATCCGGGCATCGTCGAGATCTTCGACTTCGGCTACTTGCCGAGCGGCGATGGCTTCATCGTCATGGAGTTTCTCGAAGGCGTCTCGCTCGCGCGCCGCCTCAAGAAGTTCCCGAAGATGCCGGAAGGCGAAGCGGTCGTGCTCATGCGCAGCGTCTGCAGCGCGCTCGCGGCCGCGCATGCGAAAGGCATCGTTCATCGCGATCTGAAGCCCGACAACATCTTCCTCTGCCCGGACTCCGACGCGCCGACCGGCGAGCGACCGAAGATCCTCGACTTCGGTATCGCGAAGCTCAACGTCGGGCTGACAGGCCCCGGCAACGCGACGAAGACCGGCGCGGTGATGGGCACGCCGACGTATATGTCCCCCGAGCAGTGCCGCGGCACTGGCGAAGTCGATCATCGCGCGGACCTCTACTCGATCGGCTGCATGGTCTACGAGATGGTCGCCGGGCGGCCGCCATTCGAT
>DASUFX010000593.1:0-16182 GCA_036274355.1 Kofleriaceae bacterium
GCTACGTTCAACATTTGTGAAGGTCTGCACGGGCTGCGCGACGAAAACCGACGAAACGGGACGGTTCTGTCCCGAGTGCGGAGCTCCGCTCGTCGAGGCCGGTCGCAGCGTCATCGGTCGGGCGACGACGCAGCCGAGTGACCCGAACGCCACCGACGTGCTGCCGCAGTCGAAGAAGCCCGAGTCGTCGTCGGCGAGCAAGTTGATCGGCCTGACGATCGACGGTCAGTTCGAGATCGATGGCATCCTCGGCGGCGGCGCGTTCGGCACCGTGTATCGCGGCCGCCAAAACGGGCTCGATCGGCCGGTCGCGATCAAAGTGCCGACGAGCGAGATCGCAGCCGATCCTGTGATGGCGCGGCGGTTCGCACGCGAGGCTCGCTCCGCGGCGCGCATCCAGCATCCAGGCGTCGTCGCGATCTACGCGGTCGGCGAGCTCGCCGATGGCCGGCCATACCTCGCAATGCAATACGTCGAGGGCGAGCCGCTCGACAAGGTGCTCGCCGACGGTCCACTGTCGCCAGTGCGTGCGCTGCGCATCGCGCGTCAGATCGCGAGCGCGCTATCCGAGACGCACGTCGCGGACGTCGTGCACCGCGATCTCAAGCCGACGAACATCATGTGGCGCCGTGATCGCAACGGCGATGATCGGATCACGATCGTCGACTTCGGCATCGCGGTCTGCAAGCCGGGCAACGCCGATGCGACGCGCCTCACCGCCGGCGGTTTGATCGGCACGCCGCACTACATGTCGCCCGAGCAGGCGCACGGCGAGCAGGTCGACGCGCGTGCGGATCTCTACGCGCTCGGCTGCCTCTTGTTCGAGCTCGTCACCGGCGCGCCGCCGTTCGAAGGCTCGGGCTTCGAAGTGTTGCTCGCGCATCTCGGCCGCCCTGCCCCGCTGCCGAGCGAGAAGAATCCGAACGTGCCCGAGGCGGTCGATCGCATCTGCGCGATGCTGATGCGCAAGAAGCCCGACGATCGCCCGCAGCATGCCGATGAAGTCGTCGCGCTGATCGACGAAGCGCTCGCCGAGCTCGCCGGCAAGGAGCCCGCAACAGCGCCGGCGCCGATGAAAAAGCGCAAGTCGAAGAAGCGCCCGACGATCGCGACGCTGCGCGACCTGCCCGAGGGCACCGAGCTACCGCACCAGCGCCGCTCGCGCCGCATGCTGCTCGCCGCGCTCGCCGTGATCATGCTCGTCGGCGGCGCCGGCTTTGCGGTCTATCAGATGCGCGAGAAGCCGGCGCTCGCGATCGAGCCCGACCCGGACGATGCCCCGGCCGATAGCGATCCGCGCGTCGGCCGTCGCCGCACGCTCACCAAGGACAACGGCGAGATGATCGTGACGGCGATGGTGCCCGATCCGCTCGTCGCGGGTCAGGAGATCCGCTCTCGCCTCGAGATCAAGAACAAGCTCGGTCAGCCGGTCGTCGCCGACGAGATCGTGCTGACGATCGGCGATTCGACCGGTGCCGCGAAGGGCCTCACCGCCCGGCCGCGTCGCACGACCGGGGCGAATGCGAGTGCGACGGCAGGCGCGCCGGGCCGCTACTACTTCCGGTACACGTTCCCGGCCAAGGGCCACTACACGCTGCGCGTGTTCCCGCCCTCGATCGACAGCTCGTTCGAGATTCCGGTCGACGTCGAATGAAAGGCCTCGGGCCTCCCACTGAAGGCTGAGGGCCTGAGGCCTGCTCGAGCTTACTCGTCGCCGTTCGACTTGCCGTTCGCTTCGTCCTCCGAGAAGTTCACCTTGCCGGTGAACCGCTCGCCCTCACCCAGGATCTTGAAGCGCGCGCTCGCGAGCACGCTGCCCTTGTTCTCGATCGTCATCAACAGCTGCTTGTTCACACCGAACGACTTCTTCTCGAGCGTGATGTTCGAGACGATCGTCTTCTGACCGCGTTCGTCGTTGAACGCTTCGCTCGCGCCGAGCAGCTGCTGGCTGCCGTTACCGAGCTCGTAGAACTTGATGACGTACTCGACGTCATTGAGCGGCTTCGACAGGAATGCCGCGAAGTAGATCTTCCAGGTGTGATTCTCTTTGTTCTCCTGGAAGTTCGAGCTCGATTGCTTGCGAACGGCCGCGATGTACGCGTCCTTGCTCTTCGCCGACAGCGGGAAGCGCTTGGTCGAGAGCATGATCTTCCCTTTGAAGACCTGGTTCGGATCGCCGGCAAGCGCCGAACCTCCGAGCAAGCCGATGACGAGTAACGACGAGACAAAAATCGTGCGAAGGCTCATCGTCCTCGATGGTACACGATCACGTCTCGACGAGTCTGCGAATCGCGTCGAGTCCGGCGCGGTCGGGAGCATCCGGACCGTCGATGCGCGTGGCGATCTCGACCGCATGACGCGCAAGCGCGCGATACAGCTTGGCAAGGTCGGGATGCTCACGAAGTGCATCGAGATGACGTTGAATGGTTACGGCATCCCCACGTCGAACCGGGCCGGTGAGGCCCGCCGTCGTGCCCTTCTCACGCACATTGTGAAGCGCACCTTCAGCGAGCGGCACGAGCGCTTGCGCCGCCTGCGTAGGCGACACGCCCGCACCTGCGAGCACCTGCGCGGCCGCATCGATCGCGGCGACAATGTAATTCGATGCCAGCGCCGCGGCACAGTGATACGCGCCCATCTGCGAGCTGTCGAGCGCGAGCACGATGCCGCCGAGTGCGTTGACGAGCTTCGTCGCCATCGCGCGGCCCGCGTCATCACCCTCGACGCCGAACACGGTGCCCTTGAGCGCGCGCATCGCAGTCTTGCCGTCCGCGATTGCCATCAGCGGATGCAGCGTGCCGATGCCGCCGACGGCACCCGTGACATTGCCGAGCGCTTCCTTCGCGCTCGTCGCGCCTGCGCAGTGCAGCATGACGTGGCGCTTGCCGATGAGGCCGGTGCCGACGAGCGTCTGCGCGGCTTCGCCGATCGATGCGTCGCGCACGGCGAGGATCACGACCTCGGCTTCGAGCAAGATGTCGGGTGGCGCGGACGAGAACGCGGCGACGCCGGCCGTTGAGCCCGCGGCACGCGCTGCCGACGGCGTGCGGCCCCACAGGCCGAGCACTGGAACGCCGCCGAGCCGGAGCGCGCCGGCGAGCGCGGTGGCGACGGGTCCAGCGCCGACGAGGAACGTAGTTGGGTTGCGTGCGGTCATTGCGGTCTAGGCGTAGAGGCCGTGGCGCTCGATATACCGCAGGACCGTCTGCGGCAAAAGCGCGGCGACGCCGGGGTCCTGGTTTGCCAGCAAGTCGCGAATCCGCGTCGCTGAAATCTCGGGCATCACCACGCCAGTTTCGACACTTCCGACCGGTAGCGGGTAGCCGCTGCGGCCGAGCACGATCGGTGGCGCGAGCCGGCTGACCTCGTCCCAGCGATGCCACTTGTCCGTCTCGCCGAGGATGTCAGCGCCGACGACGAGATGAAACGTTGCGTCGGTGTGCTTCGCGATGAAGTGCCCGATCAGATCGAGCGTGCGGCTCGCGACAAAGTCCGGCTTCTGCGCGAGGTCGTGCTCCGCGCGACTGACCTGCGCGCGCGCACCGAGCGGCGCGACTGCGAGCTCGCACATCGCGACGCGATGATCGTACGCGGCGAGCGCCTTCCCGAACGGATGGCTGTACGTCGGCACGAACCACACCTCGTCGACCACGGTCTCGAGCACGTAGAGCGCGACGAGCTGGTGTGCGACGTGCGGCGGATTGAAGCTGCCGCCGAACAGACCAACACGTCTCATTTGTACAAGAGGTACGGTGCCCTCTCCTCCGCGAATGCGCCTTCGTCGCGCGGCCAGCGCTCGGCAAGCTCGTCGAGGCTCACGCCCGCTTCGATGCCTTTGCGAATCGTATCGTTGCCGGCGAGCAAATCGATCGCTGGAATCGCATCGACGAACTCGTACGCTTTTTCGCGCCACTTGAACTGCGCCGGCGCCTGGTCGTGACATGCCTTGAGAAACGCGATGCCGGTGCGGTACGGACGAAACGCGTCGGCGTCGGTGACGTGGATCTGTACGCCCCCGCACGGCTTGAACGCGTGCTTGTGAAACGTCGGCGTGTAGACGACCGGCCGCAGCTTCGCGCCTGGCAGATTCATCGCGGCCATGTCGCGCGCGAGCCGATCACCGTCGATGTGGGGCGCGCCCGACAGCTCGAACGGCCGCGTCGTGCCGCGCGCTTCCGACAGCTCGGTTCCCTCGACGAGGCACATGCCGGGGTACACGAGCGCGGTATCGACCGTCGGCATGTTCGGCGACGGCAGCACCCACGGCAGCCCGGTGTGCTCGAACCACATGTCGCGCTCCCAGCCGCGCATCGAGATCACGACGAGCTCGAGATCGAGCTTCTCGACCTCGGCGCGCCAGCGTGCGATCTCGCCGGCCGTCAGACCGTGGCGATTCGGGCACGACACGAGGCCGACGAACGATTCGAAGCCCGGCGTGATCGCCGGGCCCTCGATATGCGTGCCGCCGATCGGGTTCGGCCGGTCGAGCACGACGAACCCTTTCTTCGCCTTCGCGCACGCCCGCATCGCGAGCACCATCGTCCACACGAACGTGTAGTAGCGGCTGCCGACGTCCTGGATGTCGAACACCAGCGCGTCGACGTTCTCGAGCATCTCCGGCGTCGGCGACAGCGATGCTTCGCTGTGCCCGTAGAGCGAGTACACCGGTAGGCCCGTGCGCGCGTCGGTCGCCGCGTCGACGCCGATCATGTCTTGCGCGTCGCCACGCACGCCGTGCTCGGGCCCGAACAGTGCCGTGACCTGGAGGTCTTTGCGCCCGGTGAGCAGATCGATCGCGTGGCGCAGCTCGCGATCGACGCTCGTCGCGTTTACGATCAGGCCGAGACGCGTGAACGGTGCCAGCTCGCTACCCTGAGCAGCGAGCCGCGCGAGTCCGGTTTCGATCGCCACGGGCGACTACTCGAAGATCGGAACGGGCTTGAGCGACACCTTGCCGTCCTTGGTCACGACGCGGAAGCGCACGGCGCGGCAGTTGTACTGCGCCTTGAGCTTGCCCTCGTTGACCTTGAGCTTCGCGATGAAGTTCTCGAACGAGACGTCATCGGGCGAGCCCGCGGCCTTGCGTGCAGCGACGTACTCGGTGAACACGCGCTTGTAGTAGTCGGGCTCGCTCTCCTTCGCGAGGTTCGCGAGATCCGGATCGACGGCCGGCTTCTCCTCGCCCTCTTCGAAGTCGACGCGACCCGGGATGATCGGGTTGCCCTCTTCGTCGAACTCTTCCTCGCCGGGCTCGGGACGGCCGAGCAGGCGCGCGAGCATGACGTTGAGGCCGTTCGCGAGACCGTCGAGCTCTGCACCGACCGGGCGGAACGTGCGATCGACGTTGCCGTTGATGATGTCGGTGACGCCGAGCTCGATCTGATCGACCTGCGCGACGAGCCGGCGATGCGTGAGGTAGAGACCGAGCATCGAGATCGCGAGCGCGCCGAGACCGAGCAGGATGATGAACATCTTGATCCCGCCCGCGATGACACTGTCACCGGCGCTCGCGAGCACCATCGCGCCTGCGGTCACCGCCGGGTAGTCCTGCGGCATGCGGCGCGCGTTTGTCGTCGAGCGCGGCATCTGCACGGCGGCGCCGTAGTACGTCACGCCGTCGATCGAGACCTTCGTGGGCTTGTCCGAGCCCTCTTTGATCTTGCCGGAGCGCACGAGCTCGGAGAGCTGCGTCGCCTTCGCGGTGTCCTCTTCGTTCGTGCCGCCCTTCGTGAAGCTGGTCGCGACGACGCGCTGCTGATCGTAGTACGCGATCTCGGTACCGAGCAGCCGCTTGTCCATCTGTGCCTGCTGCGCGGTCTGCGCGTACGCGACGATCACGGCGCCGATGATCACGACGCCATCCGGATCGTTCGCCGGCACCGGCGCGTCGGCATCGATGATCGGCGCGACGCCGATCTTCATCATGCGGCCGCGGTCGTTCCAGATGTCGCTGATGATGACGCGGCTGCCGAGCACGACGTTGAGCGCGGGGATCGTGGTCTCACCGGGCTTCGCGCCTTCCTTCTGGAATTGCTTCGGCACGACGCTGGCGACGTCGTTCATCGCGACGAGCAGGCCGTTCGCGTCGACGAGCGCGATCATGTCCGGCTTGACGTCGCCTTCCTTCTCGTTCGAGGTGAACTTCGTCATGCCCACGCGCGCTTGGTTCGCGCGCTCCATGGCGCTCTCGCTCTTGAGCGCGAGCACGAACGCCTTGTCGGCGGCGAGCCGCTCGGCCTTGTTCGCGACGTCGATGGCCTCGAGCTGGGCAAGCTGCTGGACGACCTGATAGGAGCGCCGCAGCTGGGCCTCCGCGTCCTTGCGGATCTTGTCCTCGAAGCTCGTTTTCGTAACGAAAAATGCGATCGCTGTGAGCGCCGCGATCACGACTGCAACTACGGCGGCGATAACCGTGCGGGACATGCTCCCTCCGTCGGCGATTATTCGTGCGCTTCCAAGGGGATGTCAATCAACGGCGGATCACTTCGCGGTGCCGAACCGCTTGGTCATCTCGCAGATCGTATCGAGGCGCTTCACGTCGTCTTCGTTGTTCGAGTTCAGGTACAAAAACTGAAAGTCACAGACCGCACGCGCCACGCCCAGCCGCATGGTCTGGGCCAACGTGCCGCGGTCATCTGCAATCAACAGCTGGCGTTTCTCGCCGCGCAGCGTGGTCGTGAAGCCATCGCTCTCCGTGCACGGCTGCGTCGATGCCGGCGTGATTGCCGCCCGCGGCTCGCAAAGTGTCGCCTGGGGTAGCGCGACGATCTCCTGAATCACGTCGCGGCGGGCCTGGACATCGGGCTCGAACCCTTTGAGCTGCTCGAGCACGAGTCGGTACGCGGCCTCGACCTCGCCCGCCGAGACCTTGCCGTCGGTCTCGACCACCAGCCCATCCGGGAAGGTCTTGCCCTCGGTGAGTCCCTTGATCTTCGTCGCCGCCTTGAAGCCGGCTGGCTTGTTGTCGCCCATCAGCAGCGCGGCTGCGGTGGCACCGCCGCCGAGCACGAGCACGGCAACCGCGATGACCGGCCACTTGCTGCCCCGCTTTTTGCGGGCCGGCAAGCCGGTGGTGCCCGGCTCGAGCTCGTCGGCGAGATCGTTCGCGGTGGCCGCGCGCACGGTCTCGGCAACCGCCACTGCCGCCCTCACCGGAGGCCGCTCGTCTTTCGTCGCCCGGACGTCGATCAGATCGCGCGAGAACCGCTGCGTCTCGACGAGCGCGACATCGGCCTCCTTGAGCGCCCCCTCGAGCACCTTGCGCATGTCGCGCGCACTGTCGAAGCGATCGGGTGCCTTCTTCGCGAGGCATCGCATCAGCGCGTCCTCGACCGCACGCGGGACCTCGATGCCGACCACGCTCGGCGGCTTCGCGATCTCGGACAGGTGCTTCGTCATGATCTCGAAGTGCGTGCTGCCGTCGAACGGCGTGTCGCCGACGAGCGACTCGTACAGCGTTGCGCCGAGCGAATAGATGTCGGTGCGGAGATCGACCTCCTGGCCGCGCACCTGCTCGGGAGACATGTAGCGCACGGTGCCCATCGTCTGGCCCGTCGCGGTCAGCCGTGTCGACTGCGCCATCTTCGCGATGCCGAAGTCCATCACCGTCGCTGCACCGTCGCTCTCGCGCACGAGCACGTTCGACGGCTTCATGTCGCGATGCACGACGCCGCGGCCGTGCGCGTACTCGAGTGCCTTCAGCACGTCGATCGTGATCTTGCAGCTCGCCTTCCAGTCCAGACGCTTGTTCTCGAGGATCAAGCGCTCCCAGGTGCGGCCCTGGACGAACTGCATCGCGAGCACGAAGCTGCCGTTCTCCTGGCCGAAGTTGTAGAGGTGGACGATGTTCGGGTGATCGAGTGCCGCGAGGGCTTTCGCCTCGTCGAGGAAGCGCGACTTCACCTGGCTGTGCGCAGCGAGCTCAGGCGGCAAGATCTTCAGCGCCACTTCCTGATCGGTCATCTTGTGGCGCGCTTTGAACACGACGCTCATGCCGCCCTGGCCGAGCACGTCGACGAGCTCGTACGTGCCGAGGATGAGCGAGCCGATCATCCGGTGCGCGCCGGTTGCGCCGAGCGCGGTGCCGCAGTGCGGGCACTTGACGTCGATGTCGAGGACATCGTTCTGGCAGCTCGGGCACTTCATGCCGTCGCCTCTGACGCGCGACGCTGCCAGCCCGGAATCCGATCGAGCAGTCGGCCGAGCTCGTCGACGAGGATCGCCGGATACTCGACCGGCGTGTAGTGCGTACCGCCTTCGATGACCACCATGCGCGAGCCCGGGATCGTGCGATGCATGTGCTCCGCGGTCGAGGGCGGTGTCATCAGATCGCGATCACCGGTGACGATCGAGATCGGCACCTTGATCTGCGGGAGCACCTCTTCGGCATCGTGCTCGTCGAGTCGGGTCAACAAGTCACTGTAGATTCGCCAGTCGATCGTCTGAAAGCCTGCGGCGACCGCGCGGAAGATCTCGATGTCGATCGTCTGCGACACGAGGCCGACGCGCTTCATCGCAGCGATCAGCGCGTCGCTCCCGGCGAGCCGCTTCGTCGCGTAGCCAGCGAGCGCCGCTTGCGCTTTGACCAAGCGCAGCAGCATCGGAATCGTGCGGCCGACGAGCCGACTGCCCATCACGGTGCGAAACGCGCGCCCGTAGGTGCCGTTGATGGCGAGCATGCCGCGCACGCGCTCGGGGTAGCGGCGGATCGCTTCGAAGCCGACCTGCACCCCCATCGACCAGCCGACGATGACCGCGCTGTCGACCTTCTCCTGATCGAGGATCGCGACCAGGTCGTCGACCTGGTGCACGACCGTGTTCGCGTTCGGATCCTTGCTCGCGTCTGACGTGTAGAGCCCGCGGTAGTCCCAGCACAGCGTCTGGTAGGCGTCGTCCAGCGCGCTGTAGAGGTAGCGAAACGCGATGTACGTGCCGCCGAGGCCGTTCGCGAACACGATGCACGGGCGCGATGGGGCGCCGCGCACCTGATAACCGATTCGGGTGCCGTCGCGCGCCACCACGTGACGCTGCTGGATCCCCGGGACCATTCGCGAGTGATCGTAGCCGAAAACAAAGACGGCCGGGGAAACCGGCCGCCTTCAACCAGAGGACTCTCAGAATCAGAAGTAGAGGATCGCGTTGAGACGACCGCGCGTGTCCTCCTCGGTCTCGTCGCTGCTCGCGCTCGGCGGCGTGATCACGCGGCCGGTCGTGCCTGCCGGCGTCAGCATCGGCTCGTCGCTCGCGACGGTGCCACGGCTGCCCGCGCGGAACTCGAGCGCGAGGTGGAAGCGCGGGGTCACCGCCCAGCGGAGGCCCGCACCGATTTCGCCGTAGTCCTGCGTCGTCGTGAACTCGCCACCGACTTCCGCCTGCTGCACGCCGGTGCCGACGAGAATGTACGGCGCCCAGCGGTTGTACGCGCCGATTTCGTAGAGCAGCGATGCACCGAGGCGACGATCGACACGCGCGTTCTCGACGCCGTCGACGTCGTACGTCATCTTGCCGATCTCGCCTTCGATGATGAGGCCCGGCGTCAAGCGGAAGCGGCCCAGGAGGCCGAGGTCATCCGACTCGTGCGTCGAGTCACCGGTCTGCGACTCGACCGCCGAGCCACCGGCGAAGAGGCCGATACCGAGGCGGGGCAGCGGCTCGCGCACCGGGGTCACGGCGACGACGCCAGGCGCCTGCACGGCAGCCGGTTGAACCGGGTAGTACGACGTCGACTCGTAATACGACGGGACGTACGCCGGGTAGTAAACGTAGTAAGGCCGCGGGTAGTAGCGATACGTCGGCCCGACGTAGATCGAACCGCGGACGTGCCACCGCGAGGGGCTCCACGCCGGGCGGGCGAAGTGCCACGAGCCGGAAGTCACGCTCACGCCGCCGCTCCAGCGGACGCCGCCGCTAAAGCGAACACGCTGCGCCTCGGCAACGCCGGAAACGCCAAGCGACGAAGCGACGAGAGCACCAAGGACGAGAGGGAGGCGAACGTTCACTGGGTTGACCCTTTCTAGGAACACAAGACGCTCGAAGCGCCCGAACGGTTTAGTGCATGCACAGGGCCAGCTACGACATTGCCGGATCCCGAGGACAAACGGGTAAAGATCCGCTCGCTTACATGCCCGAGAAGAGATCCTGGGTGTGACCACTTATTCACGACTTGCGGTTGTGTGGCGATGCGAAGACATCCCGAGTGCAACGGGTCCAAGCCTCGGGCATCCTTGATTTCTCGACGGCAGCTCCATACAGTCACCCTCCGGAGGAGAACGACATTGAGCGACGCAAAGAAAGCGGGCAGTAGAGACATCAGCGAGCTCAAGCAGCGCCTTGGACTCAAGAAAGGCGGAGCGGCGCAGCCTGCTGCCGGTGGTCGTTCGAACGGTGCTCCATCCGGTGGTGTAGTCGCACCGCCAGGTCTTGCCGTTCCGCAAGCGCCGCCGCAGCCGGCCGCCCCGAACGCCCACGACGATCCGTTCGGTGCCATGAATCACATGGCCGCCGTTGCGCAAGTCCAGCGCGCGCCCGAGAAGGAATACATCGTCGTCAACGACGGCAATGTCGAGAAAGTTCATGCCGCGTCGCACGGCGCGTTGATCGCGAAGATTGCAGTGCCGGCTGGTATTGCTCTCATCGTCGGTATCGCCATCGGCAAGATCGGCACCGGCGCGAGCAACTACAACGAAGGCCTCCGCGGCGCGCGCGTCGTCCTCGGCGACAAGACGTCGGGTTCGACGGTCGCGATGCTGAAGAAGCAGCTCTCGGATCTCGATAACCTCCTCGACGAAGCGAAGACGAAGAACGGTTTCAAGCCGAGCCTCGAGCTCGACAAGAAGCTCAAGGAAGCGGCCGCCAAGCTCGAGGTCAAGACCGAGGTCGTGTTCCGCGCGAAGCAGATCGATCCAGAGCTGTCCGGACAGGTGCTCTCGTTCTACGCCGGCGTCCTCGAAGTCAAAGACATGATCGACATCCACAACAAGGCTGCTGCGGGTGACGACATCATGCTGAAGAAGGCCAAAGACGCTGCCGACAAGGCGGCGACCGACGATGTCCCCGGCGGCCTGCGCTTCGCGGTTCTGCTGTCGGCGCCGACGGAAACCGATCGCAACGAATTCGGCGCGAAGCTCGTCGAGATCGCCGGCGTGTACTGCGGCGCCGGAAACAACCCGGTCTCGCGCTGCCCCGAGGGCGAGTTCCCGTCGGCATACGCGTATCGCAACGAGCCGGGCGCCACGCCGATCAAGGGCGACCTCGTCCCGACCGGCAGCGACACGCTGCCCGGCAAGAAGATCGTTCCGCTGCTCTCGAACGGCGTGCGCGACTCGTTCATCAAGGGCGGCGAGCCGACGATCTCGGAGATCTACTACACCAAGCGTTTGCGTGCGTTGTACGACCGCATTCACGGCAAGGTCGGCCAGGACGGCAAGCCCCAGGGCGGCCTCATCGAGGACGGTAACAAGCTGGAAACCCGTCTAACGACGGAAGCCGGCAAGAGCACCCGGTTCTCGTTCTTCATGTGATGAATCTTCTCGGGACCTGAAACGTCGGAGGACGTATGCGCCGGATCCGCACTGCACTCGTAATTGCCACCCTCGTCGGTTTTGGTCTTCAGATTCCGGCCGCGCTCGCGGCTGACGCGAAGAAAGCCGCGCCCGCCAAGAAGGCGCCGGCGAAGTCCGCGAAGGCGAAAGCCACGCCGCCGAAGAAGAAAGAGCCGCCGCCGATGGTGAACGCCGAGCACAAGAAGGCGCTCGCGGAAAAGTTCGCCGGCTTCAAGTTCGGCATGACGAAGGACGAGGTCCTCGCCGTGCTGCAGAAGCAGATCAACGAGCGCTTCGAAGAGAAAATCAAAGCGACGACCGACGTCGCGATGCAGGATCGCTATCGCAAGGACAAGAAGGCCGAGCTCGCGCGTACGTCGAGCACGTACGTCGAGTTCAACGGCAAGAAGGGCGGCTGGGACGTCTCGATCGTCGAGAACGAGTTCGCCCACAACACCGGCGAGTCGATGATGGAGCGCTGGGAAAACGACGGCGGCAAGAACCAGCGTCGCTTCTTCTTCTTCTACAACCAGCGGCTGTGGAAGATGTTCATCTCGCTCGACGTGTCGATGATTCCCGACGACAAGCGGAACTTCGACACGTTCAAGGGCGTGATGGAAGGCCAGTACGGTAAGGGTGGCGTCGACGGCGGCACGATCGCGTGGCGCGCCGGTGAGTTCGATGTTCGCGCGATCGATCGCCTGAAGGACTACGGCGCGCTCGGTCTCGTGCTCGAGGACCCGAAGGTTCGCAGCGAAGTCGTCGCGCTCCGCGAGAGCAAGGCGCCGCCGAAGCAGGAGACGCCGTCGGTGATCAAGGCCATCATCGATCCCGACAACAAGGATCATCCCGACGTGAAGTCGAACAGCGGCGCAGTCGAGGCCGTGATCCAGGGCAACGGCGCCGCAACGCCTCCGAAGAAATAGGCGACACCCTCGCCTACCGACGAGCCCGCTCCGTGCGGGCTCTTTCGTTTTCGGTTAGCTTCGCCGCCGATGAAACGGCGAACGTTCCTTCGCGGTTCCGCGGCGGGCATCGCGATCGCGGGCGCGCATTGGCTCCGCGTCCCGACGCTCGTGCGTGCCGACGACAAGCCCGCGGCCGCAGGTGACAGCGCAGGCCAGCTCTACGAGCTTACGTCGCGGCCCGCGAACTACGAGTCGACGCGCGACACGTTTACGACGCGCATTACGCCCGTCGAGCGGTTCTACATTCGCAACCACTTCGACATTCCGGTCGGCGACATGAAGGACTGGAAGCTCGAGCTGAAGGGGCTCGTCGCCAAGCCGCAGACCTTCACGCTCGCCGACCTCGAGAAGATGAAGCAGACGACGGTCGAGGCGGTGCTGCAATGCGCGGGCAATGGCCGCGGCTGGTTCGTGCCGCGCGTGCCCGGCGTGCAATGGCGGTGGGGCGCGATGGGCAACGCCGAATGGACCGGCGTGCGGCTGAAGGATCTGCTCGCCGCCGCCGGCGTCGCGAAGGAAGCGCAGCATGTCCAGCTGCAGGGCGCCGAGAAGCCGACGCTCGAGAAGACGCCAGCATTCATCCGCGGCATCCCGATCGCGAAGGCAATGCATCCCGACACGCTCGTCGCGCTGCGCATGAACGGCCAGCCGCTGTCTCCGCATCACGGCTATCCCGCGCGGCTCGTCGTGCCCGGCTGGGTCGGCGACGATTGGATGAAGTGGCTGGCGACGATCGAGGTGCGCGCCGACGAGCCGAAGGGCTTCTTCTACGAGACCGGCTACCGATTTCCAGCGACGCCCGGCAAGCCCGGCGAACCGGTGCCGCCCGATCAGATGAAACCGATGACGAAGCTCGTCGTGAAGTCGCAGCTCGGCTCGATCGGAGACGGCGACGTGATCGCGCCGGGGCCGCACGAGCTGGTCGGCGTCGCATTCTCGGGTGAGGCGAAGATCAAGAAGGTCGACATCACCGTCGACGGCGGCGCGACCTGGCAGCCGGCGAAGCTCGACGCGCATGACTCGGGCTACGGCTTCCGGTTGTTCCGCTACACGTGGGACGCGAAGCCGGGCAAGACGAAGGTCGGCGCGCGCGCGACCGACAGCGCAGGCGCGGTGCAGCCTGCGACTGCCGTGTGGAATCCAGCGGGCTATCTCTACAACGCGATCGAGATGGTCGAGGTGGAGGTGCGCGCGTGAGTCGCTTCGTCATCATCGTGCTCGCGCTCGCTGCGTGTCGCTCCGAAGACAAGCCCGCGCCCGCACAACAACCAGTGCCGACGCAACCGACGCCGCCCGCGGCTCCGCCGGTGACGATCGATCGCGATGCGCTGCTCGCCGGCAAGCTGCCCGAGGGCGCGCCGGAGACCGACCTCGTCAACGCGCAATGCCGCATCTGCCACAGCGTCGAGTACCTGACGCAACAGCGTCTCGGCGAAGCCGCGTGGAAGAAGACGATCGACAAGATGCGAAAGTTCGGCGCGGTGCTCACCGACGAGCAAGCGGCGTCGCTCGTCGCATTCGCCGCGCACTACTGGAACCCTGATCTTCCGGGACGTACGTGGACTCCGGGGCCGCCTCCCCCAGGTGCCCTTCCGATCACGACGAAGTAACGCGAGAAGTTGCGTTCACGCGCGCAATCGCCGCGCTGGCGATTCGAGTTGCCGTGACAGCTCGGCGCGACCGTCGCAAAACGCGTCGCGCTAGCACGTGCTGCTCGGCGGTTTCGGTGCTCGATCGCGGCACGGGAGCTGCTCTGTGCTACCCGCCTCATGAAGACGTTGAACTGGTTGTTGGCTGCGGGACTGATGACACTTGTGGGCGCTTGCGCCGAAGGTGGCGACGACGATCTCTCGGATGCAAGCGAGCTGTCGCTGTCGGCGAACGCGTTCTCGCACACGAAGATCGTCGGCGACGTCGATCTGGGCTTTTCGCGCTCGGTCCTCTACAAGAGCTCGCCGCGCTATCGCGCCGTGAGGTTCCACGCGGAGGCGGGCACGATGCTCGAGGTGTACGTGCGCTCGACGCACGGTGATCCGACGACGTGGCTGACTGACGTGAACTTCAAGGTCATCGCGCATAACGACGACGCGAACGAAGAGACGAGCTCCAACATCTCGATCGAGAGCCTCGCGAAGACCGGCGACTACTACGTCGTGTTCCGCGACAAGCACTACGAGAGCCATTACTTCGACGTCGCGCCCGTGCAGCTCGATCTGCCCGCGCATCACCCGATGGTCCCGGACGTCGAGACAATCTACGAAGCTCTCGTCGCGTCGCACACGCTGGCGACGAAGCAGATCAGCGGCGACGGTCTGCCGTTTCTCGCGAAGGGCCTCTACGCGCGGTTCACGAGCGAAGCGGCAGCCGAAGGCGCGCAAGCCGCCGCGTACGCCATCGAGGTCGACGGCGAGACCGTGTGGCTCGTCCGCAAGTACAAGGCGGGCGAGTACCTGGTGGTCGGTGCGTACGTCGAGAGCGGCCCGATGCTCGGCATCGCCGGCGGCACCTCCGAGTTGATCGACAACTGGGAGTACTGATGCGGTAAGAACGCCGCGTGGACGAGATCGAAGCAGAGCTCACGGCGTTCGGCGATCCGGCTCGCAACATCCGAGACGACGCGTTCGAAGCACTGCACGACCGCGTGTTCCCACGCGGCACGCATGGTGAGCTTGCCTGGACGGTCGGCGTGCGAATCGCCCCGCGCGTGATCGAGCTGGCGACGCGGCCCGAAGGCGCGTGGGCGGCGATCCTGCTGCTGGATCTGGTCGCAGCCGCCCGGCGTGGCGGCCACCGCAAGGTGCTCGATGCCGCGGCACCACTCGCGATTGCCGATTTCAGCGCGGTCGCACCTGCGGTCCGTGCGGCGCTCGAGCTCGCACGGCAGCTCGCGATCGGTGGACCGATGCCATCCGACGAGGTGATCACGAACGCGGTCGACGATGCGGTGCCGGACGAGAACATCGCGGCGCTGCCCGAGCACCAGAAGTAACAGCGCCTTCGCCCCGGGATCGGCACCCCGGCCGCGGTGTCGGAGGGCCGTGGTACGGCTCCTCGGTGGCTCGGTCGCCTGCAGAGACGCCGCTCATGCGGCAGTACCTCGATCTAAAGGAGAAGCATCCCGACGCCCTCCTGTTCTTTCGGTGCGGCGACTTCTACGAGATGTTCTTCGAAGATGCGGTGATCGCAGCGCGTGCGCTCGATCTCGTGCTGACCTCGCGGGACAAGGGCAAAGAAGATTCGGTGCCGATGTGCGGCGTGCCCTATCACGCGGCGCGCGGCTACCTCGCCAAGCTCACCGAGCTCGGCCACAAGGTTGCGGTATGCGAGCAGATGGAGGATCCGAAGCTCGCCAAGGGGTTGGTCAAGCGCGAGATCGTCCGCGTGATCACGCCCGGCGTGGTGCTCGACGACGACGTGCTCGATCCGAAGCTGCCGCGCTATCTCGCGGCGCTCGTACCGGGCGATCGCGGAAAGAGCACCGTCAAGGCGCGCCCCGACGAGGTGCTAGTCGGGCTCGCGTATCTCGACGCGACGACCGGTGACTTGTTCGCGACCGAGATTGCGATGTCGGCGGTGCTCGACGAGCTGATCCGTGTGTCGCCGCGCGAGCTGCTCGCGGATCCGAGCGTGCTCGGTGCGGAGCGCAATCCGCTTGCGGTGCTGCAGCAGCGCTA
>DASUFX010000594.1:0-12468 GCA_036274355.1 Kofleriaceae bacterium
GGATCAACACCTCGACGGAGAAGCCTTTGGGCTGGAGCGAGTCTGCTGCCTCGACGCGCGCCGGCTTTGCGATCTTCGGCTTCGCCATCGAGTTGCCGGGGTAGACGTCGACGCTCACCGGGCGACCGCCTGCGGCGAGCGCCAGGGTCACGTGATCTTCCTGACCGCCTTTGACGCGGATCAACCGATCGTCTTTGACGTCGATCGCGAACGCGATCGCTTTGCCGTCCCATACGCAGCGCACGTCCATGGCGCCATCGGCAGGCGAGCCCGCACGCGCGAGCAGATGTTTGTCTTTCCAGTCGTCGAGCAGGCCGTCGATCGACAGATCGCCCGTCGGCAGCATGTCGCAGCGATTGCCGCTGCCCGGGATGGCGGGTTCGCCGCTGGGCGCCGTCGGTGTGTCGGGCGTGGGCTCGCTCACGGTCTCGTGCGTGATCGGTCCCGACGAGGCCGGTGTCGTCGACGGACCCGGCTTGCTCGAGCCGCACGCGCCTGCCAATGCGATCCAGATGATCCGTCGCGACATGTGGAACATCGGGCCCCGAAGATACCGAAGGTCCGCCGCAAACGGTGGGGCCTCCTGCCTCACTTGACGGGTTGCGCGGGCGTGCGCAGGTTGCGCCCACCGCTATGCGCAAAATCTCGTTGCAGCGTTTGCTGTCCAAGCTGGCGGTGATCGCGCTGGCCACCTCGTCGCCCGCGCTCGCCTCCCCGAACGACCAGGTAAAACCTGACGCGGAGCTCGTCGCGGGCGGGTTCATCGACGCCGGTACCGTCGACACCCGCGACGCGGCGGCGCTGCTCGGCCGCGGTCTGGCGACTGCGCTCGACGGCATGAAGCCGCTCGATGCCACGCACCTGGCGTCGAGCTGGGCGACGTCGGAAGATCCGATGCGCCGGCTCGGTATCGCGCGCGCGCTCGAGTGGTCGTTCCCGCTCGTCGGTGACGCGATCGTGATCGAGCACCTCTCGCACGATCCGGATCCGCACATCCGCGCAGCCTGCGCACGAGCAGCCTGGATACGCCGAGGAATCGGCGGTGATCTGGGCGTACTCGACCGGCTGTCCCGCGACCCCGACCCCATGGTTGCGGCCATCGCGCTATGGCCCCGATGATCGGGCACTTCGCCCTGGGTTCTCGTCGCTTCCCGCAGGGTTGAACCAGCCTCCGTATGGTATAGGACGACGGTGCTAGAGACCCTCGCCAAGGGATTCCGGGCGGCCCGGCAGCGCCTCACCGGCGTCGCCGAGCTCAACGACGAAATCATCGACGAAGCGCTGCGTGACGTCCGCCTCTCGTTGCTCGAAGGCGACGTCGAATTCAAGGTCGTCAAGCGCTTCCTCGAGCGCGTGAAGGAGCAGGCCCGCGGCAAGCAGATCGAGCTGCGCGCGAAGAGCCAGGAGTACGGCACCAAGACAATCACGCCGGAGCAGGCGTTCATCGCGATCTGCCAGGACGAGCTCATCAAGATGATGGGCCCCGTCGACACCGAGCTGAACTGGTCGAAGGGCAAGACGCCGACCGGCATCATGATGTGCGGTCTGCAGGGCTCGGGTAAGACGACCACGACCGGCAAGATCGCCCGCTGGCTCGAGAAGACGCACAAGAAGAAGCCGATGCTCGTCGCCGCGGACATCTACCGTCCCGCCGCCGTCGAGCAGCTGAAGACGCTAGGCCGCCAGCTGTCGATGCCGGTGTACTCGGCCGAGGGCAAGGATCCGGTCACGATCTGCAAGGAAGGCATGGACGCGGCGATGCAGCAGGGCTGCGACGCGATCCTGTTCGACACCGCCGGTCGTCTGTCGATCGACGAGCCCCTGATGCAGGAGCTCGAAGACATCAACAAGACCGTCAAGCCGGGGAACATCTTCCTCGTCCTCGACGCGATGACCGGTCAGGAAGCGGTGAACGTCGCCGACACGTTCAACAAGCGGCTCGACGTCGACGGCATCATCATGACGAAGCTCGACGGCGATGCCCGCGGTGGCGCGGCGCTGTCGGTCAAGGAGATCACGGGCAAGCCGATCAAGTTCCTCGGCATGGGTGAATCGCTCGACAAGCTCGAGGAGTTCCGCCCCGAAGGTCTCGCGTCGCGCATCCTTGGCATGGGCGACATCGTCGGCCTGGTCAAAGACTTCGAGCAGGTCGTCGATGCGGAGAAAGCGGAAGAAGACGCGCTCCGCATGCTCAAGGGCAAGTTCGACATGCAGGACTTCCTCGAGCAGATCCGGCTCATCCAAAAGATGGGCTCGCTGAAGGATCTGTTCGAGAAGCTGCCGTTCTTCGGCGGCGGCCTGCCCGAAGGCGTCAATCTCGACGATCGCGAGCTCACCAAAATCGAGGCGATGATCTCGTCGATGACCTACGAAGAGCGCATGAACCCGCAGGTGTTCGTCGCGACGTCGTGGGAGGACTACTCGACGACCGCGGGCCGCGCTGCGAAGCGCCGTCGCGCCGACTTCCATCCCGGCCGCGTCAACCGCATCTCGAAGGGCTCGGGCCGCAGCGAGAACGAGGTCAAAGAGCTGCTGCAGAAGTTCGCGCAGATGCGCCAGATGATGGTGCAGCTCGGCGCATCGACCGGCCTCATGGGCAAGATTCCCGGCTTCAAGCAGTTCTCCCAGATGAAGAAGCTGGCGAACATGGACATCAACGCGCTGATGGGCGCCGGCGGATTGCCGCCGGAGCTGGCAGGCATGGCGAGCGGCGGCGGCGGGATGCCGAACATGCCGTCGATGCCGGGCGTGCCAAGCGGTCACGTGCCGGGCCTGCCAAAGGGCTTCACGCCGCCGGGCACGAAGAGCCTCGTCGGCGGTGGCAATAACTCCGCACGCGACCGCCAGAAGGCGCGCGACAAGCGCAAGGCCGAGAAGGCCGCCCGCAAGAAAAACCGCCGTTAGACCGCGCCAGGCGCGCGGTTTCGGCCAATCCGGATCGGGTTCACGCGCTTCGCGCGTCGCCGGTATCCAACGCGTCTGCGAAGCGTGGCTAAGATGCCGGGCATGACGCCCGACATCGTGAAGTTGCGTGACTCACTGCCCACGCTCGAACCGATTCTCGATCGTCTCGAGCTCGAGCTCGTCGATGACCCCACGTGGAAGGAGCCATCCGATACGAGCTACCTGACGGACGCCGATCGCAACAACCCGGACATCGCGGCGAACGTCGACGCGATGACGGAGACGAACAAGCTCATTGCCTGGTTCGGTCGCGACGCCGAAGGGTATCTCGGCCTGTGGCGCGGCCCGAACAATCGCTCGCTCACCGAAGCACCGGTCGTGCGTCTCGACTCCGAAGGCCAGTATTCGATCGTCGCCGCGACGGTGCCCGACTTCATCGCGATCGCGATGCCCGAGGACGAGTTCGCGAACACGCGCGACACGCTGACGAAGGCGGGCTTCAAGGTCGGCTTCAACCCCGACGCGATCTGGGGCGCGCTCGACGCGTTCGATGACGACCCGAACGCATATCGCAACGAGCTCTACGAGCAGAACCGCGTCGCGCGTGGCCTGCCGCGCACCGACGAGGAACCCGAAGCAGAAGACACGATCGTCGGCGACGGCGTGCCCGAGCCGCGCGACTTCGCCTCTGGATCGATGTCGTCGTTTCCGGCAATCGCAGTTCCTGACACGGCCGCCGCCGACGACTTCGACGACGATGATGACGATGGTGGCGGCGAGGTCGCTGGCGACCTCGACAGCGACGACGATCTCGACGACGACGACGAAGAGGACTACGCGCCGCCTCCGAACGCGAAGCAAGCCGTGATGAAGCCCGCGCCGGCAAAGGCCGCTCCGAAGGCACCCGCGAAGGCCGCTGCGAAGGCACCGGCGAAGAAGGCCGCCGCGAAGCCCGCAAAGAAGGCCGCCGCGAAGCCCGCAAAGAAAGCCGCTGCGAAGGCGCCCGCGAAGAAGGCCGCTGCGAAAGCGCCCGCGAAGAAGGCCGCGAAGCCAGCCGCGAAGAAACCGGCGAAGCCGGCCAAGAAGAAAAAGAAGTAGCGTCGGCGTCGCGGCTCGCGATGTGCAACCTCCCGTTGGCAGCGGCGTGGCGGATGGCGCCTCGCTGATGTTCTGCGCGGGCTTAGCCGTCGGCCCGACACTTGCTGGATGATGGCCACGATGTTTCTGCGCTGTACCGTGGTCCTGCTTGTCGTCGCTGCCTGTGGCGGTTCGCCAGCGTCGATGATGGAGCCAGCGCCGGATGGCGATGGCGACGGTTCGTCTTCGATCGATGCCACGCCGTTGCCAGCCGATCCATGTGGCGGCATGACCGCAGCCTGCCCGACCGTGCCCGCCGGGTTTGGGCGCGGCGATGGGCTGCGCGCGATCGATCACTGCGCGTTTCCGATGACAGACCGCGCGACGTGGGACGATCGCGGCGCGCTGATCGATGCGTTGCCACAGGCGCTCACGCGCGTGCCGCTCGCAGACATCGCGACCGATCTCAATCGAACCGGCGTCGCGCAGACGGCAGCGCAGGTTCCCGGCAACCCGCCAGGTGTCACGCGCGCGTTCGCGTGGCAGTCGGGCGACGAGAGCGTCACGTACTGGATCCCGCAAGGCATCGCGGGCAGCTTCGAGGCACGTGACGATGGCGTCGTCGCCGGCAAGAAGCTCGTGCTCGTCAGCTGGTATTACGACATCGCGAACGATGCCGGCTCGACGACGGAAAAGGGCGTGCGCATCGCGATCGTCGACGCGACGAACGCTGGCGCACCGACGTATCGATTCGCGCTGCTCGTCGAGCCTGTCGCGCGCGATGGCCGCACCGACTTCGCGCCGGTGAAGGTCCACGCCGGCGGACTCGCCTGGTACGGCGACCTCTTGTACGTGCCAGTTACCGGAAGTGGGTTTCGCGTGTTCGATCTGTCGCGCATCTTGCGCATCGACGGCACCGAAGATCGCCTCGGCTACAACGCGACCACCGGCACGTACAACGCACACGGCTACCGCTACGCGATTCCGCAGATCGGCGAGTACATCGACGCCGGCGCCTGCAACATGGTGTTCTCGTACGTCGCGCTCGATCGGACGTCGACGCCGCATTCGTTGATCTCCGGCGAGTACGACGCGACGACGGTCAACGGCCGCGTGTTCCGCTGGCCGCTCGATCCGAGCACCGGTCGGCTGCAATTGACCGATGCACAGCGCGTCGTGCCAGACGGCGTGTGGTTCGCGGGCGAGAGCCACGTCCAGGGCGGCCTCGCGCACGACAATACATTCTGGCTATCGTCGAGCCAGCCGGCAGGGTCGGCAGGCGCGCTCTATCGCGCTCGCGTCAACATGCCGAGCACGACTCTCGGCTGGATCGACTCCCCGGAAGACCTCGCGTTCGATCCGAAGCTGGACGCCGTGTGGTCGCTCAGCGAAGCAACGAACGCTCGGTCGGTGATCGCGGTGCGTCTCGACGCGATCGATTGACAGCGCGCCGGCGCGCGAGCTGCTATGGTCCGCGCGCAGCGATGGCGCGTGCCGCGAACTTCGATCTCGCCACCGAGCTCGGCAAGCCGAGCTTCACGCCGAGCCAACGCGATGCGCCCGCGTTGGTCGAGCTCGTCGTCGCCGGCGAAGATCCGACGGCCGAGCGTGCGGCGACGGCGCTTACCGTGCTCGGGGATGGCGGCCGGCGCGCGATCGCGGATCGACTCGCGGGCGACGATCGGCATCCCGACGAAGATGCCACCGAGCTCGGCGACGGCGCGACCGCACGCCTGGTCAGCGCGCTCGGACTGTTCGCGCGGCGCGGTGATGCCGAAGCACGCGCGGCGCTGCTCTCGCGCATGCACGATCGCGTGGCGCGGGTGCGGCGTGCGGCGATCGTCGCGCTCGGCAAGCTCGAGGGAGACGATGCTCGCACCGCTCTCGTCGCGCGCTGGGATGCGGGCGACGTCACGCCGGACGAACGACGCGCGCTCGCCGAGGCACTCGGCAAGATCGGCGGTGACGAAGCGCTCGCCCGCCTGCGCGCGCTCGATCCAGGCGACGATGCCGAGCTCGCGCGGCGCCGCGATCGCGCACTGCTCATCGCCGATCGCAGCGCGAAGCGCGGCGAAGACTCGCGCGTCGCGATCGACGTCGACCCTCCTGCCCCGCTCGTCGTGCGGCTCCGCTGCAAGCCGGGCCTCGGCTCGCTGCTCGTCGAGGATCTCGCAGCGCGCGGCTTCGCACCGACGCCGCACGGCGACGCCGCGGCCGACGTCACGCTGGCGCGTGCATGGTCGGCGTTGTTCGCATCACGGCTGTGGGAGCGTGCCGCGATTCGTGTGCCGCTGCGCAGCGACGAACCGCGCGCGATCGTCGAGACGCTGACCGCACCGCGCATACGTGCGCTGTTGCAGGCGTGGACCGTCGGGCCGATCCGCTGGCGCCTCGGCTTCGCGCAGGGCCACAAGCGCGCGATCGTGTGGCAGGTCGCGAAGGACGTCACCGCACGCGCGCCCGAGCTAGTCAACGACCCGACGCAAACGACGTGGGACATCGCCGTCACCGATGACGCGCTCGAGGTCTCGCCGCGCCGGCTCGACGATCCGCGGTTCGCATGGCGCATCGCCGACATTCCCGCTGCCTCGCATCCCACGGTTGCCGCTGCAATCGCGTACGTCGGCGAGGCACGTCACGGCGACCGCGTCTGGGATCCGTTCGTCGGTTCGGCCGCCGAGCTGATCGAGCGCACGCGGCTCGGCACATACGCGTCGCTGCTCGGCAGCGATCTCGACGACAACGCGCTCGCGGCCGCCCGCAACAACCTCGCCGCGGCTAACGTCGACGCGAAGCTCGTCAACGCCGACGCGCGCACGTACGACCCGGGCGACATCGATCTCATCGTGACGAACCCGCCGCTCGGCAGCCGGGTTCAGGTCGACGCGGCGGCGCTGCTCGTCGCCTGCTTGCCGAACTTCGCGCGTGCACTCGCGCCCGGCGGCAGGCTCGTGTGGATCACCCCTGCGCAAAAGAAGACGACGAAGGTCGCCGAGCAGCTCGGCCTGCGCCGCACCCGATCACTCGCGGTCGATCTGGGCGGCGTCCGCGGCCATCTCGAGCGCTGGGAGCGCTAGGATGTGCGCGTGCCTGTAGCGGTACGAACGTGGCTGCGCTACGTGGTGCCGCTGACGTTGCTCGCGGCGCTCGCGTTCTTGCCGCTGCTCTACGTCGCATCGCGTTCGGGCGCGGCCGCGGATCTCGTGAAGGCACGCGCGCAGGTGCGCCTCGGCTGGATTCTCGCCGGCTTCGCGTGGATGAGCATCTACCTGCTGGTCGCCGGCGTCGCGCCTGCAGTGCGTAGCGTGGCCGCCGGTGCGCCACTCTCGCAGTGGCGCGCACTCGCCGATGGCGCACGCAACCTGGTGCGCGCGTTCGTGCCATGGCTGATCGTCGTGTTCGCGGTCGCGCTTGGCGAAGTCGCGCTCGTCATCCCCGGCTTCTTGATCGGCATCTTGCTGTCGCTGACCGGTGCTAGCGTGCGGATCGGCGAGCCACCACCGGCCGCGCTCGTCGATAGCGTTGCCGTGGTCCGCCGCCGGTTCGGGCATGTCGCGTTGATCGTGATCGCGATCCTGCTCGCGAATCTCGCGATCTGTTACGCGCTGCAGGCGACGTTCGTGCCGCACATCACGAGGAAAGTCGCGGCTACGAAGCTGCTGCCGATTCGCACGTTCGTCCGCTTGGTGCCCGTCGCGATTGCCGCGCTGTCGCCGCTTGCCGCGTGCGTGCTCGCCGCGACGTACGGAAGGCTCACACGCCGAACGAGCTGAGCGCGGCGCGCGTCTCGGCCGCGTTCGTGGCGATCGGCACGCGTGGATCCGCGTTGCCCTTGCTCGCCCGCGAGCGGTACCAGATCGCGTTCCAGCCCGCCGCGAGGGCGCCCTCGACATCGGCGGCCCACGAATCACCGACATGCACGATGACGGTGGGCTCGACCGCGAGCGCTTCGAGCGTGAGCGCGAAGATCCGCGGATCGGGTTTCGCGACGCCGACGCGACCCGAGTCGATGATCGTGTCGAACAGTGGCGCGAGCTCGATCTCGGCGAGCAGCTCGGCGAGGTGGCCTTCGGAATTCGACAGCGCGGCAAGCGCGACGTCGTTGGTCCGAGCGCGCAGCTCGCGCACGATCTGGACCATGGCCGGGATCGGTTTACGCCAGAGATTCGCCGTGGCCTGCTGTTCGTAGAGCCACGCGACGTGTGGCATTGGGTCGGCCACGCCCGCACCTGTCAAGAGCGATTGCATGAGCTCGTGCCAGGGGTGACTGGCTCCGGACTCGGTGAGCGCGTCATAGCGCTGCCAGGCGGTTGGCAGTGCGGCACGCAGGGCATCCGTGGGGACGGTTACGCCACGTTGGCCTAAGCGCAGGGCCAGGAAGTCAAGGTCGAGGTCGACGAGGGTCTGGCCGATATCGAACGTTACTACCGACTTCGGCATCGCCCCCTTTTACCTCGGGGGTGGCCGGGGCGGGTATACTGGGACGGTGATGCCGGAGGGGCCTTCTGCCCAGCAAGCGCTCGTGCCGGGAGTCTTGGTCGTGTGGTCGGGGGCCCAGCCCACGGTCCAGGCGTTTCGCGTACCCGCGTCTGGCCTGGTGATCGGCCGCGAGCTGCTGCAGACCACGACCGACGATCGGATCAGCCGCCAGCACGCCCGCATCATGTGGAAGGACCGGCGGTTCGTCGTGACCGACCTCGGCAGCCGCAATGGCACCTATGCCGGCGGCCACGCGCTGATCGATCGCGAGGTCACGGTCACGCCACCCTCGGTCGTTCGCACCGGCCGCACGGTCTCGGTGCTGCTCGAAGATATCCGGCGCTTCGAAGGCGGCGCGATGGAGACGAAGTTCGACGCCATTGTCGGCGCGAGCACGCGGCATCTGTGGACGCAGATGGAACAGGTCGCGAAGGCCAACCAAAATCTGTTGATCATCGGCGAGCCTGGCGTCGGCAAGGGCCGCATGGCGCGCGGCTATGCGCGTGTCCGTACCAAGCCCGAAGCGGTGTTCAACCCGACGATCCAGGCGGTGCCGCTCGAGCGCATTGCTGCACCACAGGTCGAAACGCTGATCCTCGAGCAGGTCGGCAAGTTCGGCGCGCAGAACACGCAGACGCTCGCGAGGCTGCTCGAGACGCGGCCGAACCTACGCATCGTGACGACAGCGGTGATGCCGCTCGAGCACCTCGGCCTACCGGCCGAAATCGCGGTGAAGCTCAGCAGTGCGACGCTGCACATGCCACCGCTCCGCGATCGGCCCGACGAGATGGCATTCCTCGTTCAGGATGCGGTGCGCGCGTCGGAACCAGGACTGCAGATTCACTCGACGCTGATCGAAGCGTGCTTGCTGAGGCCGTGGCCCGGCAACTCGCGTGAGCTCGTCGGCGAGGTCGGCCGCACCGCGCATACCGTCGCGTCGCAGGGCAAGAACAACATCCGCGGCGAGGATCTCGACAACGACGCCGGTCACCTGATGGTCGGTGCGCCGACGCTCAACGCGGCAGTGACGCCGACCGCCGTCGGCAAACAGCGCCGCAAGCGGGCGTCGTCGCGACCGAACAGCCGCAACGAGTAACCAAGCAATCGGCTTCGCTCTGGCCGAAGCCCGAAGCCCGTAGCCCGAAGTCCGGATACACCCCGCCCTTCCCGCCCGAGCTGAGGCAGGCTCTACCACTACGCCGCCTCCCTTCCACTCACGCCACGCGACCGCAGTCCCCATCATAGGTGCGGACGGCCGAGGTTCGACGACGTTCGACCGTCGACGGCCAAAATGACTATGCGGCGACTACGCAGCGCGACCGAGCTTGCGCAGGAGCTCGCGGCGATTGCGGATGCGCAGCTTCTTGAGCGCGTTCCCGAGCCGCTTCGTCACGGTGGCGGTCGCGAGCCCGAGCTCGTACGCGATGTACTTGCGGCTGTGACCGAGCGTCGCGAGCCACACGACATCGCGCTCTTGCTCGTCGAGCGCGAGCACGTCCGGGCCGTTTACCGGATTTCGGCGCGCGAGCATCAAGCGCTTGCCGTCGCGATCGACGAAATCGATGATCGACCACCGTCCCGACACCAGCACCGACCACAGCTGCGCAGCTTCCTCGGGATCGGTGCGGCGCAAGCGGCCGCGTGCGCGTTCGCGGCGCACGACGGCTTCCACGAGCGATTCGCGCTGTGCCTTGTCGCGCGCGTCGCCGATCGCGTGCAGCACTTTGCCGTTGGCGTCGAGGATCGACTCGGTGCCATCGCCGTCGATCGCGGATGGTGTCGCGAGCTGGCGCAGCCGGGTCGCCGCACCGAGATGCGCAGCCGCGAGTCCGAGCATGCGCGCGCGGGGAAACGGCTGCTCGGGATCGACGTCATCGCTAGTCGCCGGAAACACGAGCGCGACCGATTTCGACCGCGGATCGCCGCCGATCAGCGCGAACGCTGACACCGCCGTGCCGCGCGTCAGCTTGGCGACCGACTTCTTGCGCATGCGCGCGATGCGGCGCAGCCGAAACTGCGAGTTGCCGACAAACTCGGTCGGCGCGTACATGAGCCGCGCAGTGGCGGCGTCGAACGAGCTGGTGAACGCGCGCACGCGCGTCTCGAAATCGTCCGCGACTTTCGTGGCGACGTAGCTCTGAATCGCCGGCGCGTCGCCGAGCTCGACCGTGTACGCGGCGATGCCGGTGCCGATCGCGAACGCGCGCGCTGCCTCGGCGACGCCTGTCAGCCACTCGCGTTCATCTTCGACCCAGCGATAGCCAGCCTCGACGACGCGCAGCGCGTCTGGCTCAGCCATCGCGCAGGCCTCCGTAGCGGCGAATCAGATCGAAGCGCGACGCCGCACCGGTCTTGCGCAGAAGGCTCGCGACCTGGTTCGCGACCGTGCGCACCGACGTCTTGCGCGCGCGAGCGATCGCCGCGTTGCTCTCACCGCGAACGACGCGGGCGAGCACGTCGCGCTCGGCGCTCGTGAGCATGGGCGGCGGCGCCGAAACATCCCACGAGAAGATCACCAGCTCGTCGTCGAGCTTCTCCGCCACGAGGTTCGGCGGCGGGTCGATGCGCTTGCCGCGCGGCATCTACCTCCAACGCTAACCCGGTCCTCGACGGAGCAGATACCCGAAAGGGCACGGGATGGCCGAAACTATTTGTTGCTGCGGCGCCGGCGCAAAATTCCGAGCACAGCGATCAACGCGAAGCCCATGTGGCCGCCTCCCGACGAGCAACCACCGCCGTCGCCCGGCATCATGTCGGTGTCGTCGCTACCGGAGCCTGAACCGGTCTCGGTCTCGATGCGCGTCAAGCGCACCGCGTCGAACACGAGCTGCACGTTGTTGGCGAGCGGCTCGCCCGTGTTGTCGCCCAGGCGCAGCGACTGGTCGCCGCCCTGCGCGAAATCGAATTCGCCGAGCGTCTGCCAGCCATCGGCGGCGGACTGGTCGATCACCTTGTCCTGCATCGCACCAGAGGCCTGCACGATGTACTTCGCCTGTTTGCTCTGCGCGTACTTCGCGTCGGTGTAGACCTCGAGCTTGTAACGACCGGCCTGTTCGAAATCGAAGTGCCAGAGGCCGAAGTTCGCTTCGGCGGCGTCTTCGGTCGTATGCGTCCACACGAGATCGCCGTCCTGCCCTGCATCACTGACCGCGCGCATCGATGCGACCGGACCACCGGGCTCGAAGCACGAGTCGCCATCGTCGATCACGGCGCCCGCGTAGCCGATCGACTGGCACGGCAGCACGGGCTCGGGTGGGCCGAGGAATGCCTGGAGCGACGCCAGATCGCCGTTCCAGCGATCGACGTCGACATCGCCGCTGATGCCGGCGACCGTTCCGGTGGACGTGTACTGCCACAGCGCCCACTTCGTCCACGGCGGCGCGATGTTCGGGCACGCCGCGGTCGTGTACTGCGCGTGCCACAGCGGCGTGTCCGCATAGTCGGGCGCACCGACGCTGTCGCGCCAGAAATAGAAGCCGGTGTAGATGATCGGATCGCGGCCGAGCGCGGCCTTGACGTGATCGACCCAGACCTTGAGCTTGGCCTGGATCTGCGCGGCGGTGAGGCCGTCGCTCGCTTCGACGTCGACGACGGGCGGCAGATCATCGGCCGCGAGCTTGTTGCCGATCTTCGTGAGCAAGAGGTCGGCTTGCGCGAGCGGATCCTGGCCGGGGCGGAAGAACTGATACGCGCCGTGCTTGATCCCTGCCGCGCGAGACGCCGACCAGTACGATTCGAATTTTGGATCGATGAAGCCAGTCCCGTCGGAGACGCGGATGAACGCGAACTTCACGCCATCACCCGCGACCTGGGACCAATTGATCGTGCCCTGGTAATAGGACACGTCGATCCCTTTGACGGTCGGCCCGACACCACACACGGTGGCGTCTTGCTCGAGCACCGAAACGTCGGTGGAGTCCGGCTGCCCCTCAGCAGCACAGCCCACCATGAACGCGATCGCAATTGCGCGCTTCAAGGTACGGCAAGCATCAGCAAGCCATACGCCAA
>DASUFX010000595.1:0-2547 GCA_036274355.1 Kofleriaceae bacterium
CTACCGGCTTCGCCGCTTTCTCTAGACCGCTCAGCGTAGCAACGGCGCACAGTGCGCGGTGGGGTAGCGTTTGGCGTCGGTGAGCTGGATTGCGGGCATACAGCCTGCAGAAGATCCTGCAACGCCGATGTCGCTCGCACACAAAGCTGCACGAGGCGCGCTGTGGACGGTGATCTCGAGCATGGGCGGCCGTGCGGTGGGCGTGATCGGCACGCTGGTACTCACGCGCTTCCTTGCACCGTCGGACATCGGCGAAGTTTCCGACGCCGCAATTCTCGCGCTGACGGCGAGCTGGTTCACGGTGTGGGGCTTCGGTCAGTACACCGTCGTCAAAGGCCGCGGCGCCGCGAAGGCCGAGGTGACGTGGCACGCGACGTTCTTCTACATTGTTCTCGGTTGTTTCTCGCTCGCGATCTGCGTGCTGTTCGGCGGCTCGCTCACGCGCCTACTCGGGGCGCCCGAGGCCGCGAAGTTCGTCCCCGGCATGGCGCTGTCGGTGTTCATCCGCCGCATCGGCGCGATGCCCGAGCGCATGTTGACGCAGGAGATGAACTTCCGCCCGTCGGGGCTCGCGCTCGCACTCGGCGAGGCTGCGTTCACCGCGACCGCGTTGCCGCTCGCCGCCATGGGCTGGGGCGGTTGGTCGATGGTCGTCGCGAACATCATGAAGTCGATCGTCGCGGTATGGATCCTGGTCAGCGCCGCGGGCTGGCGCAGCTGGACGACGCCGACCAAGCTGTCGCTCGCGCGCACGAAAGACATGCTGAAGTTCGGCGTGCCGCTCGGCATCCAGGGCGTCGCGCATATGGCGTCGCGTTACTGGGACAACCTCGCCATCTCGTATTGGTTCGGCACCGGTCCGCTCGGCGCCTACAACATGGCCTACAACCTCGCCGACATTCCGGCGGTGCAGGTCGGCGAACAGATCGCGCTCGTGCTGTTGCCGTCAATGGCGGAGTTGCCGAAGAGTCGGCGGCCGCGTGCACTCGAACGCTCGACCGCGCTGCTCTCGCTCGTCATCTTTCCGCTCGCGATCGGGCTCGGGCTCGTCGCGTATCCGTTGATCGCGTGGATCTTGCCGGCGAACGCGTGGCAGGAAGTCGCGCCGCTGCTCACGGTGCTCGCGTGTCTCTCGGTGTTCCGGCCGATCACGTGGGTGCTGTCCGCGTACATGGAAGCGGAGCAAAAGACCGGGCGCCTCATGTTCCTCGAGCTCGCGAAGGTCGCGTTCATCGTCGGCGGCATCGGTCTGCTCGCGCCGTTCGGCTTGGAGGTCGCCGCCGGTGCGGTCGGTCTTGCGTTCGGGCTCACCGCGCTCGCCGGCATTGCGATGGTCGTGCGTCACGGTCCATCACCGGCGCGACTCGCGGCCGGCTTTCTCGGTCCACTCGCTGCGTGCACCGTGATGGGCGTCGTCGTGTGGCTCACGCATCACGGGCTGGTCTCTGCTGGCGTCCACCGTCCATCGATCCTCGTGCTCGTGCAGGTGGTCACCGGCGCGATTGCCTACGTCATCGCAGCGCTCGTCATCTGCCGCGAGACGTCGAAGGACCTCCTACAGCTGGTTGCAAAAGCGCTGAAGCGTTGATTCAAAGTGATGCTTCGAAACGGAGCAGGCCGCACCAGGATGGAGCAATCCTCCTTGCCGATCCAATGACTTAGGGCTGGCATCGAAGCTGCTGTTATCCCCTTCGAAAGAAGAGGAGGTAGCAGCTATGAACCACGACCTGACTGTTCGCTTTCTTGGTGTCCGCGGCTCGATCGCGACGCCGGGTATGGCTGCAGGCGGCAACACCGCCTGTATCGAGGTGGTCGCTGGCGATACGCGCATCATCCTCGATGCTGGCACCGGTCTACGCACGCTCGGCGACGAGCGCATGGCGAGCGGCATCCGCCACTCGACGATCCTGCTCTCGCACCTGCACTGGGATCACGTCGCCGGTCTGCAGTTCTTCACGCCGGTCTACGTGCCCGGTCATCGCGTCGAGATCGCGAGCGGCCCGAATGGCGTGATGTCGCACGAGGAGGCGATCCGTTCGCTGTTCCGCGCGCCGTTCTTCCCGGTCGACTTCGATCAGCTCGGCGGCACGGTGACGACGCGCGAGCTCAAGCCGAACGATCGATTCCAGATCGGTGACATCACGATCACGATGGCGAAGCTCAACCATCCCGATCCGGTCTACGGCTATCGCCTCGAGCACGGCGGTCAGTCGATCGTGTACGCGACCGACACCGAGCACTTCTCGTGCGTCGACCCGACGCTCAAGAAGCTCGCGGCCGGCGCGGACATCCTGATCTACGACTCGCAGTATCTGCCCGAGGAGTATCCGCAGAAGGTCGGTTGGGGGCATTCGACGTGGCAGGCGGGCGCCGACCTCGCACGCGCCGCGGGGGTGCCGCAGCTCGTGCTGTTCCACCACGACCCGGGTCGCACCGATGCACAGCTCGACGCACTCGAGGCCGCGGCACGGGCGGCGCTGCCCGGTACGGTCGCGGCACGTGAAGGCATGGTGCTGAACGCGCGCGATGCGGAGCGTGCCGCGGCGG